>CANGCK010000109.1 GCA_947452295.1 Sphingobacteriia bacterium | reverse complement strand
TATGCTGCTACCCGTTTTCCTGCTAAGCTGATGCAAATGCTGGGTAACAAATCCGTTATTCGTCATACTTACGATAATACCATGGCCACCGGATTATTTACAGATGTGGTGGTGGTTACCGATAGTGATATTATTTTCAATGAAATTACCGGCAATGGTGGTAAAGCTATCATGAGCCTTAAAAACCACGAAAGCGGGAGTGATAGAATTGCCGAAGCTGCTGCCAACTTAGACGTAGACATCATTGTAAATGTTCAGGGTGATGAGCCTTTTGTGCAAAAAGATCCCCTCGAAAAACTATTGGCTGTTTTTACCGATGAAAAAGTTCAAGTAGCTTCTTTAATGCAAGTGCTTAAAGAGCACGCTTTGATTGAAGATCCCAACTACGTAAAAGTAGCGGTTGACCGAAATATGAATTCGTTATTTTTCTCGCGCAGCGTTATTCCATATCCTAGAAGTAAAGAGGTGGTTACTACCTATTACGAACATATTGGGGTTTATGCTTTTCGCAAACAAGCACTACTCAATTTCACCTCATGGCCAATGACACCTTTAGAAGCTGCTGAGAAAATTGAATGTTTACGCTACCTTGAATATGGCGTTCCTTTAAAAATGGTACTCACCCAATACATGGGCGTTGAAATAGATACGCCGGAAGATTTAATAAAAGCCGCTAAACTATTATAGCTTTTCATATAAACCCCGTAGCTTTTCGCGAGTCATTGTTTTTTCCCAATCCTTGCCTAAAGCGTTCTCCCACAACGGTTTCATACCCAATGATACATTAATCATGGTATCGAACTGCTCATCGGTTAAGCCCTTACAAATACCTTGTGGGATTGCTATATTGTTCTTCTCAACCATGTATTTAAACTCTTTTACACCGGCAGGATAATATTCTTCCAAATGATTCATTACAATGCAATTGCCAATGCCATGCTTGGTGCCCAACAAATAACTCAACCCATAACTTACCGCATGTGCTACACCCACTTGTGAATAAGCAATACTCATCCCTCCTGCATATGATGCCATCATTAATTGATCGTCGCTCTCTTCATCCCAATGATTTTTATCTACAAACACTTTCTGACAAAGTTGTAAGGCCTTCTCTCCATAGCTTTTGCTGAACTCGTTTAAGAAGGTTCCCTCTAAACTTTCAATACAATGAATATAACAATCCATGCCTGTATAAAAACGCTGGTTTACCGGGGCGTCTTTTGTTAATTCAGGATCTAAAACAATCTGATCAAATGGCGTAAAATCGCTGTTCATACCTAATTTGCGGGTAGGACCGGTTAAAACGGTTGTTCTGCTTACTTCTGCCCCTGTTCCACTTAGTGTAGGTATACCTGCTTTATAAACTCCTGCCTGTTGAACCAAATCCCATCCCTGGTAATCGGCAGATGAACCCGGATTGTTCATCATTAATGATACTGCTTTTGCTAAGTCTAATGTTGAGCCTCCCCCAATACCAATGATACCACTTATTGTACCAAACTCTTCTTTTAATGATTGAGCCAAGGCATCTACTTGCGTGGTTTTGGGTTCATAAGTAACGTCGGCTAAAATAATTTTGTCTTTTCCACGCAACGGAATCCTCGACAATAATGGCTTCCCTTCAAAAAAATGATCTACTAAAAATACCATTGGAGCATCACCCTTTCTTTGTGGCGCTAAAATTTCATCTAACTGATTAAAACTACCGCGGCCGTATACCACGTAACTAACCATTTTAAAATTTCTAAAGCTCATAATTGTCGTTTTTCTATCTACAAAGATGCAAATTATTTATTTGTATTCCCTTTTATTGCATGTTTTTTCAGCAACCATTTACACTTCATTGCTAAGATGATGCACTGTTTCTTAATACCTTTTTGGGTATTATTTCATTTCTGCCAGCTCTTTTTGCAACCTAAACATTTCATCTCTTAAACGTGCTGCTTCAATGAAATCAAGGTCTTTAGCCGCTTTTTCCATTAACTTCTTCACTTTTTGAATGGCTTTTTCCATTTGAGGGATGGTAGCAAATGTCTCTTGCTCTTCGGCCGCTTTATTAATTATTAATGATTCGTCTTGTTGTAATGCATACGGGTTAGATGGGTCATACCCTTTTATGTCTAATACCGATGTTTGCGCAAATACCTGTTCCTTACTTTTAGATACTGTAGTTGGCACAATATTGTGTTGAATATTATACGCAATTTGTTTTTCGCGGCGCCGGTTGGTTTCATCAATAGTTCGCTGCATGCTCATGGTCATTTTATCGGCATAAAAAATTACCGTTCCATTTACATTACGTGCCGCCCTACCCGCTGTTTGTGTTAGCGATCGCTCATTCCGTAAAAAGCCTTCTTTATCGGCATCTAAAATCGCTACCAACGACACTTCTGGTAAATCTAATCCCTCTCTCAATAAATTAACGCCTACTAATACATCAATTACACCCAAACGCAAATCGCGCAATATTTCTACTCTTTCCAATGTATCAACATCACTATGTATGTATTTTGATTTGATGTTGATTCTGCCTAAATATTTGTCCATCTCCTCGGCCATGCGTTTGGTTAAGGTAGTAACCAACACACGATCGCCACGTTTCACGCGGTCATCAATTGCATCTAACAAATCATCAATCTGGTTTACGCTGGGTCTTATTTCAATTGGTGGATCTAACAATCCTGTTGGACGAACCACCTGCTCTACTACTACGCCACCGGTTTGTTCTAACTCATACTCTCCGGGAGTGGCGCTTACAAAAATGGTTTGACCGATTAAACTTTCAAATTCATGAAAGTTAAGTGGGCGGTTATCGATGGCGCTGGGCAATCTGAATCCGTATTCTACCAATACCAGTTTTCTACTTCTGTCGCCGCCATACATACCTGCAATCTGCGGTATGGTTTGATGGCTTTCATCTATCACACATAAAAAATCTTTCGGGAAATAATCAAGCAAACAAAATGGACGAGTGCCGGGTTTTCTTCTATCAAAAAATCTTGAATAATTTTCTAT
>CANGCK010000108.1 GCA_947452295.1 Sphingobacteriia bacterium | reverse complement strand
TGGGAACCGGCTTATGGTAAACTAGAAGGGTTTAAAAAGGGATTGAAAAAAACCATCGAGTGGTTTACTCAACCCAATAACCTAAAAAATTATAAAACAGACACGTATAATATTTAATATGGGAAAACACGCAGTGATACTTGCAGGTGGTCAGGGAAAAAGATTAAGGCCTTACACAGTAGTATTGCCCAAACCCCTTATGCCCATTGGCGATTACCCAATTTTAGAAGTAATTATCCGCCAGCTTACTACTCAACATGGCTTTACACATATTACCCTGGCAGTAAATCACCAGGCAGAATTAATTAA
Organism: Sphingobacteriia bacterium; assembly: GCA_947452295.1. Lineage (GTDB taxonomy): Bacteria > Bacteroidota > Bacteroidia > Chitinophagales > Chitinophagaceae > Sediminibacterium. Next base: position 2,847 of record CANGCK010000108.1, on the reverse strand, counting down.
AGCCTTTTTTGGAGATGGTAGCAAATGGGGTATTACCATTAACTACTCGTTGGAAGACCAACCCCTTGGTACCATGGGCCCGCTGAAATTAATGCATGAATTACCGGAAAATTTTTTGGTAATGAATGGAGATATTTTAACCGACCTGAATTTTGGTGATTTTTATAACACACACGTTAACAATAATTGTTTATTCAGCATTTCCTCTCACCAAAGAGAAGAAATGATCGATTACGGCGTATTAGACACTTCCAACGGCATACTTACCGGCTTTAGAGAAAAGCCCCGAAATACCTATGAAGTTAGTATGGGTATTTATATGGTGAGCAATAAAGTATTAGATTTTATTCCAACAAATAGCCCCTATGGTTTCGATCATTTGATGTTGCAATTTCTTCAACAAAACATCCCTGTGGCTGTAAAAAGTTACACTGGGCTATGGCTTGATATTGGCCGACCAGATGACTATATTGAAGCCATAGAAATATTTGATCAACTTAAAGATAAAATATTGCATGGCTAAAATATTGGTAACCGGTGCCGCAGGTTTTGTAGGTACTTATTTATGTAAACGACTTATTAGCGAAGGCCATGAAGTAACTAAACTTACCAGCGCTTCTGGCAATATTGTGGAGCAAGATACCTGGAACAACTTACCCGTTGTTAATGTGGTGATTCATTTGGCTGCTAAAACCTTTGTACCCGACAGCTGGAAGAATCCAACATTATTTCAGGATGTTAATGTACAAGGAACTTTTAAAGCACTGGAATATTGCCGGCAACATAACGCCAAATTAATTTACATCAGTTCTTACCTCTATGGCAATCCATTAACTCTACCTACCAACGAAAGCGCTCCTGTATATACCCCCAACCCTTATGCATTGTCTAAAAAAATTGCAGAAGAGTATTGCGAATTTTATGCTACCGCTTATGGGGTTAATACTGTTATTTTAAGACCATTCAATATTTACGGTTTCGGTCAATCCCCTTCCTTTTTAATCCCCGAAATTATTCAGCAAGCGTTGCACAATACTTCCATTCAAGTAAAAGATCTTGAACCAAAAAGAGATTATTTATTTGTTGCAGATTTTATTGATGCGATTATACAATCTATAGCATTAAATAGATTTGAGATCATTAATCTTGGCGCTGGTGAAAGCTTTGCAGTTGGTGAACTAATTGCTCTGGTACAAAAAATTTTAAACACCAATCTACCTGTAATTAGCAGCAATGAACATAGAAAAGCTGAAATCATGAATACAATAGCCGATATTTCTAAAGCTGCTGCTGTATTAAATTGGCAGCCAAAAATTTCAATGGAAGAAGGATTAAAAGAAATAATACGACTCACTAAAAGCAGATCTTAATGGCCCTGTAAAACATACATCGATCAGATTGGATGCTTCATAAAATAGCTTTAACTTTGCCACATATCATTTAAATATGCAAACGCCCAATCCATTGCAAACTAAAAGCTTATCGATCATTGTACCTGTGTGGAATGAAAGAGGGAATTTGCCCATATTAATTGATGAAATCAATAAAACACTAAGTCCGTTACCCTTTACCTACACCATTATTTTTGTAGAAGACAGTAGTACCGATGGCACGCTTGAATATATTAAACAACAAGCCGAATCTACCAACTACATTTTTTATATTTCACTTACAAAAAGTTTTGGTCACCAAAACGCATTAAAAGCTGCCCTCGACAGAACAACCACTGACGCTGTAATTATGATGGATGGAGATATGCAACATCCACCTGCACTTATTCCCGAATTATTGGCAAAATGGGAAGAAGGGTATGATATTGTTTATACCATTCGCAATGACCATAAAGACATTAATCTCTTCAAGAAAAAAACATCTCAATTATTTTATGATGTAATCAATAATTTATCGGATATAAAAATTGAACAAGGAACTGCCGATTTTAGATTGATGGATGAAAAAGTAGTAAACGTATTTAGAACTTTTACAGAAGCTGATATATTTTTACGCGGATTAATTAAATGGATGGGCTTCAAACAAATTGGGGTTGAATATACTTCTGCCTTAAGAGCCAGCGGACAATCGAAATACACCCTTAAAAAAATGGTGCGTTTTGCCCTTCAGGGTATCACCTCGTTTAGCACCAAACCACTGTATCTTGCTGCTTATTTTGGAATGTTTTTTGCCTTACTATCCCTTCTTTACATTCCTTATATTATTTATTCTTTGTATCATGGACATATTGTTTCCGGTTGGGCTTCTATGATTGCTACCATTGCTTTTTTTGGTGGATTGCAATTAATGATTTTAGGAATTATCGGCATTTATTTAGGTAAACTTTTCATGCAAAGTAAACACCGCCCTCATTATATTATTAAAGAAACCAATTTGCCCTAATGAGTGCCCATATTTTATTAACTTTTGATGTAGAAGAGTTTGATATTCCGATGGAATACAATATTCCGATGGAAGCATCTTTGCAATTATCGATCGGCAAAGCAGGGTTAGATGCTATTGAACCCATATTAAATGAAGTGCCTACCACTTTATTTACTACTGCAAACTTTGCGGCAAATTTCCCCAACGATATCCGAAGATTAGCTGCTGCGCATGAAATTGCCTCTCATACTTACTATCACGGCGCTTTTGAAGAAAAAGATTTGTTGTTGTCGCGTTTAAAGTTAGAAGAAATTACCGGCAAACCTGTTACCGGGTTACGTATGCCACGTATGCGCCCTATTGGTATGAACGCAGTCAAAAATGCAGGCTACCAATACGATTCATCCATCAACCCTACTTTTTTACCCGGCAAATACAATAATTTACATTTGTCCCGAACCATTTATCAAG
>CANGCK010000107.1 GCA_947452295.1 Sphingobacteriia bacterium | reverse complement strand
GGTCAGCTTGCTGCGCGTCTTACAGGTATATCGATGCTTTCTACTTTAAAGTCTTATATCGGTGATTTAAACAAAGTAAAAAGAATTGTAAAAGTATTAGGGTTGGTGAATTCTGATCCAAGTTTTGTGCAACAACCCATGGTTATGAACGGCTTCTCTAACCTAATGGTAGAAGTGTTTGGTGAGAGAGGAAAACATGCACGCTCTGCAGTTGGTGTTGCGGCTTTACCCAACAACATCTCTGTTGAAATTGAAATGATTGTTGAATTAAAATAAATTTATTAAACAAAATACACACCAATGAAATCACAAAACCGTCGTTCTATTTTCAAAAAAATGTTTGTAGGTATATTGGGCATTACCGGCGCATCTGTTGCTGCAAACGCTGCCAGCACTTCCGAGATTGAAAAAAATGAAAAGGAAGTATTCAATGTGGAGTTTGATCAGGATGTACCGTTGTTTTCCGGTTCAACCAAGTTTGGAGGAATGGTATTCGTTGCCGGCAAAGGAGCGCACTTTGAGGGCGACATTAAAGCACATACCGATCATGTTTTAAAAGAATTAGAAAAAGAACTGATTAAAGCTGGTTCTTCTATGGATAAAGTATTAAAAGTAAATGTTTATCTGTCCGACTTAAACGACTATAAACAAATGAATGAAGTGTATAAAGGTCGTTTTGGTGCTAACCCACCGGTAAGAACAACCGTTGCCACTTATGGTGGTGTTCCAGGAAATTCATTGGTTGAAATGGATTGTATTGCTATTGCTAATTAATTAAATCAAATTTCATGAAACGTAGAGATCTTTTAAAATATTTATCGATTACCCCACTTGCAGGTGCATCCATCGCAGGGGGATTGTCTAGTGCTAATGCAGCACCTATGTCTACACCATTAAGTGTAGCTAAAAAACGTGATCTATTTGCTGAATTAGGTGTTCGCACTTTTATTAATGCAGCCGGCACCTATACTGCTATGACGGCTACCTTAATGCGACCAGCTACTGTTGAAGCCATCAGACAAGCTTCTCACAAATTTTGTATGTTAGACGACTTACAAGATAAAGTTGGTGCAAGACTTGCCGAAATTGTCAAAGCAGAAGCTGTAGTGGTTACCAGTGGTGCCTTTGCTGCATTAACGCTTGGCATGGCGGGTATCTTAACCGGCTTAGATCCTGTTAAAGTAAAGCAACTGCCTAAGTTGGAAGGTACCGGTATGAAAACAGAAGTGATTTGTCAAAAGTCGCATGCCATAGGATACAATCAGGCATTAACTAATACGGGCGTTAAAATTGTAATGATTGAAACAGTAGATGAACTCATCAAAGCAATTAATCCAAACACCGCAGCTATGCACTTTCTGCATGTTCAATCTGATAAAGGTCAAATTCAACATGAAGAATGGGTAGCAATTGGAAAGAAATATGGCATACCCACTACGATTGATATAGCAGCTGATGTACCTCCGGTAAGTAATTTATGGCGCTTTAATGAAATGGGTTTCGACTTCGTAGCCATATCTGGCGGTAAAGCATTAAGAGGTCCGCAAAGTGCCGGTTTATTAATGGGTAAAAAAGATTTAATTAAAGCTGCCCGTTTATCGATGCCGCCAAGAGGAGAAACAATTGGACGTGGCATGAAAGTGAATAAAGAAGAAATTTTGGGTATGATGGTGGCAGTGGAAGAATTTGTAAAAATTGACCATGATGCCGAAGCACTGATCTTTTTAGAGCGCATCAAAAAAATACAAGCAGCAGCAGAATCAGTTGCAGGCGTAAAAACAACTATTTCAACACCTACTTTAGGCAATGTAACGCCTACCTTAAATATTTCATTTGATTACAGTAAGATTAGTAAAACAGGGGAGCAATTGCGTTTAGATCTTAGAAATGGAAATCCTTCTATTGAATCGGTAGGCGGTAAAGATAATATTGGCATGACGGCCTGGTCTTTACAAGAAGGCGAAGATGTAATTGTTGCTAAAAGATTAAAAGAGGTTTTAGAAAGTGCCGTAAAATCATAAATATGAAAAAAACAGGGCTCCTATTGATACTTGTCTCCAGCTATTTTTTTGCTCAATCGCAGGTATTTCCTCCATCAGAATTAACCTACCTAACCTCCTATTGGAAGGGTGAGCGCTTTGAAGATGGCAGACCTAAAATAAGTGATGAACTGATTGCCAGAGCCAGAAAAATTGGTATTGAAGAAGCCTGGCAAGTGCTTTATAACGAGGGGTATAAAAATCAGTTTGAAGGCAATTGGAAAATGGTGCACGATCATGTTCCGGTAGTAGGCAGGGCTGTTACGGCAAAATACAGTCCTACCCGCCCGGATATTGAAGCGCTTATTAAGGAGAGAGGAAAAAAAGAAGGCAGAACCGGTAACACCAATGCATGGCCTATTCAGGTTTTACAAAAAGGCGATGTTTATGTTGCAGAAGCTTTTGGTAAAATTGCGCAGGGTACATTAATTGGAGATAATTTAGGCGCTTCTATATTTAATAAAACGGGCAATGGCGTAATCTTTGATGGTGCTGCAAGAGATCTTTCCGGTTTAGCGCAGCTAAATGGCTTTAATGCCTATGTTCGGGACTTTCACCCCTCTTTTTTAGAGGAAGTAGTGCTGATTGGACTCAATAGTCCCATTCGCATTGGTGCTGCCATAGTAATGCCCGGCGATTTGGTTTTATCGGAAAGAGAAGGGGTATTGTTTATACCGGCTCATTTGGCGGAGAAAGTAGTAGCAACTGCCGAATTTATTTCTGTTAGAGATAGATTTTCAAAAGATGTTTTAAAGTCTGGCACGTACAATGCCGGACAAATTGATAGTCAATGGACGGAAGATATTAAAACAGTTTTCTTACGTTGGATCAGCGCTCACCCCAATGAGCCACAAATAACCAAAGAATCGCTTGAAAAATTTTTAGAAAAAAGAACCTGGTAATTCATCATTAATCATTTTAACATGAAAAACTACAAATCCTTCCTGTACCTGTCTGTAATACTATTTGTTTTATCGGGTATGCTGTATTTTCTTCAACTCCATACCTTTTTAGGCTTGGTAGTATCTTTGGCGTTTTTATCCTTAAGCCTGGGGGTTAAGTCAACAGAAACATACAAAGGATTAAGTTTTACGATGGTTATTCTGGCATGTGTTTGCATTACCCTTAACTATCCTCAATATTTTATTCAGATTGGAGATTTTAAACTTAAGGGGCTCATTACTCCGCTCATTCAAATTATTATGTTTGGTATGGGTACTGAAATTGGTGTAAAAGATTTTAAACGTGTGGCAGAACAACCCAAAGCTGTTTTTATTGGATTAGTAGGTCATTTTACC
>CANGCK010000106.1 GCA_947452295.1 Sphingobacteriia bacterium | reverse complement strand
GGGTTTGAATACAATCGCTAGTGGATCTCAATCAACAGCTATGGGATATGGGACAGTAGCTAGTCAATCAATGGCAACCGCTATGGGATTAAATACCACTGCAAGTGGTTACCAATCTACTGCAATGGGTGATGCAACTTTAGCAAGTGGTACTGCTTCAACTGCAATGGGATATGGAACTAAGGCAACGGGCACACAAGCAGTAGCAATGGGCTATCAAACAGTTGCTTCTGGTTATGAATCAGTTGCAATGGGCAATACAGATTCTGCAGTAGGCAATCATTCTGTTGCAATGGGATATAAAACAAAAGCCAGCGCAGATCAATCCGTTGCAATAGGAAATACAACCCTAGCCAGTGGTCGTCATTCCGTTGCAATGGGTTATATGACCAATGCCAGCTATGATCAATCCGTTGCAATGGGTAATGCAACCCTCGCCAGTGGTCTTCACTCTCTTGCTGTTGGTTATCAGAGTGTTGCATCAAATGATCAAACATTTGCAGCAGGAAATCAAGATACTGCTAGTGGTTTACAATCAATCGCTATGGGATTAAACAATAAAGCAAGTGGTAATTCATCAGTAGCAATTGGGTACAATTCAAAAGCACCATCATATGGTGAAACAGTAGTTGGTGTGTTTAATTCACTTTATACGCCTAATTCAACAACTTTATTCGACTCTACCGATAGATTATTTGTAATCGGAAATGGAGTAAATGAAGCTAATAGAAGTAATGCTGTTGTTGTATTGAAAAATGGCAATACCAATATCGTTGGTACAGTAACAGCCAACAGTACATTACTTACTTCAGACGCTCGCCTAAAAAGAAACATTGTGCCAATAGGCAATTCTATAAATAATATTTTGAAATTGAACCCTGTAAGTTACGAAAAAAAGAAAAATATTGATGCAGCAGATTACAGTATGATTGAGAACGGTTTTATTGCTCAAGAAATTCAAAAAGTATTTCCTACTTTAGTAAAAGAAGGTGCTGATAAAGAAAAAATGTTATCAGTTAACTATATTGGAATCATTCCTGTTCTTACAAAAGCAATTCAAGAGCAACAACAGCAAATTAATTCACAGCAACAACAAATTGATGAGCTTAAAAAAATGGTAGAACAGTTGCTCAAGAAAAATTAAACATGTTCAGCAATGTTTATTGAATAACAAAAAGCAGACCTAATAAGTCTGCTTTTTTATTGTTCTATGATACCCAATAAAAAATCGGAGTACAATAAAAAGGATACTTTGTATCTTTCAGCTGAACGAGTTTTGTTCTTTTGATTTAGATTTATACAAAATTACATAACCGCCTATTGTATTTCTGTGCAGTTATAAAATCTGGATGAAAAACAATGAAAAAAATTAAAATAAGTACAGCCCCTTTTCTTGTTGCTCAGCAGCTTATTCGTTGGTTGCTGTTAATTGCTCCTGTTGCTATAGCTGTAGGCATATTGGTCGCATTTTTTTTGTGGTTGTTAGACTGGGCAACCAATACTCGTTTTAATAATTATTGGCTAATTGGGTTGATGCCATTGGCAGGAATGTTAATAGTGTGGATTTATCATGTTATCGGGAATAATGCACAAGGGGGCAATAATTTAATAATAGCGGAAATTCATCAGCCGGGTGGCGGGGTGCCTGCTCGGATGACTCCAATGATATTCATTACCACCATTTTAACACACTTAGTGGGTGGTTCCGCTGGCAGAGAGGGTACAGCAGTTCAAATGGGAGGAAGTATAGCCGCATTGTTTGCTAAATGGTTTAAACTACAGCCAAATGAACAAAGAATATTACTCATTTGTGGCATAGCTGCAGGTTTTGGGGCAGTTTTTGGAACACCTGTTGCAGGGGCTATTTTTGCTTTAGAGGTTTTATTTATTGGCAAAATTAAATATGATGCATTATTACCCAGTTTAATTGCAGCATTAATTGCGCACTATACATGCATCTCATGCGGTATTCATCATACCCAATACAGTATTAATTTTGTGGACAATGCAGTTTTTATTTTTTTTAATGCCGATTTACTGTTGTTGCTAAAAGTTATATTAGCTGGGATATTATTTGGACTTTCTGGAAAGCTTTTTATACATTTTTCTACATTCATTAAAAACAAAACAAAACGCTATATCACCAACAAATGGTTAGTGCCAGTGGTTGGCGCGTTTTTGATTGGTGCAATAACTTTTTTATTAGGCACTGATGATTATTTAGGGCTAGGCGTAAACAGTAAATCTGATAATGGTGTAAGCATTGTAAATGCATTTAAATTGGGCAATACTGGTTATTTTAGTTGGCTTTGGAAATTAATACTTACAGCAATTACTTTAAATATGGGATTCAAAGGGGGAGAAGTTACACCATTGTTTTTTATTGGCGCAACCCTTGGGAATACTATCGCCTTGCTAACCGGTGCTCCGATAGATTTGATGGCAGGTCTTGGTTTTATTGCTGTTTTTGCAGGATGTACCAATACGCCATTGGCATGTACCTTAATGGGGGTAGAATTATTTGGGGCGCAACACTTAGTATATTATGCAGTAGCTTGTTTTATTGCATATCATTTCAGTGGAAATAATGGAATATATACTTCACAGAAAATTGCCATCTTAAAATAGCTGATTTTTTAAATTATCTTAACTGTTTTTTGCTAGATATTTACTAAAAATCATACAGGTATAAAATAAAATATGATGAACATCATGTTTCCAAATGAAATCAAACATATATTGATGTGACCTATATCTTTTATTGATTTTTTTATTGGTTTTAACTTTGTGTTGTGAAAGTAACAAGCAATTCAAAGAAAGAAAAACCAATTTTATGAGAAAGAACCAAACTACAATTTCATTACAACGTATTGTATTTTTATTTGTTGGTGCGTTATTAATTGTAAGCACCTATGCCCAAACCAATTATACTGCAAAAAACAACATATCCTTAGTAATTAGTGGAACTTCTACATTGCACGATTGGGACATGAAATCTTCCAATGGCGATTTTAACGGGCAATTTACGCTCAATGCTGCTGGGGTTATTACTGCTCTACATTCAATAACTTTTTCTACCAATGTATTGGAATTAAAAAGTGGCAAAGGTGCTATGGATAAAAATGCTTACAAGGCGCTGAAAACAGAAAAAGCACCACTTGTAAATTTTCAATCAAACAGCAATACAGTAACAAATTTAAATGGCGGCAATTTCTTGGTGAAAGCAATCGGTAAATTAACGTTGGCAGGCACAACCCGCGATGCAGAAGTAGTGGCTACCTGTAAAGTAAATACCGATAAAACTATTACCGTTACTGGAACCAAAAAAATTAGTATGAAAGAATTTGCAATGGAGCC
>CANGCK010000105.1 GCA_947452295.1 Sphingobacteriia bacterium | reverse complement strand
AGAATGGCTCCTCCAATAGTACCCTCCCAGGTTTTTTTTGGAGAAATAACCGAAAGAGGGGTTTTCCCGATAATAGAGCCCACTATATAAGCCATGGTATCATTAATCCAAATAGAAGCGATGATGAGCATGGGTAGCAACCAACCCATTTCGTTATACAGATTTGCCGATTGGCTGTATAAATCTGTCATGAGTACACAGGGTAAAGAAATGTAAACAATACCCAACAGTACATATTTTGCAATAGTTAAAAATGTTTTTAAATAATGGGGATCGATGAGCTTAATGAGTTTAAAATATTCCCACCAACAACCGAACTGAATAATGGTAAATAAAATGAAAAAGCTCCATTGATTATAGAAAATACCAGCAAGCATAACAGCTACAAAAACCAATGCGGTTAATGCTCTTGTCTTTAAAGTTGCCAAATTAAGTGCCATGATAAAATGAATATTGGTTGTTTAAGTACTTAAAAATCACTCACAAATTAAGTTAATTTTTTTCAGCATCTGCTATCAATAGTAATGCGGTTTCTTTTACTGAATCCGGCACGTATAGTTCTATTTCCCCAAAAATAACATAACTGCTGTCTTGCTTATTTAATTGTTGTACAGCAATATTATTTTCTTCGAGCATTCCTTTAATAATACTTGCTTTCGCAATACTATAAGTGGAGAGTACTTTAGTCCATGTGGTCATGTAAAAGATGTTTATACAAAGAAACTAAGTTTTATGCGATAGTTGGTAAATAAGTTTGCGGGGTGGGGTGTTAGTTAATTTCAGTGTCACTTTTCCGAATCCAGCCTATCGTAACTTTCCTATTGCCAAAATACCTGAATTGAATCCAATCTCCATTATATGCCAATACTTGTACTTCATCATTTTTAAGGAGGTACTTATTAGTAGGATGATCGGGTGAAGTGTAGACTTGACATTTTTTACTTTTAATTGTTTTAAACATCCTTGTCTTGATATCTTTAATGAATTGTTTTATTTTAAGTGGCGGATTCAATACCCTTTCATGTACTAAGGTTTGATTAAGTTGACCAGATGGCTCCGTAAGTGAAAAACTGTTTTTAGAAAAAATGACCAAGTCTTCATACTCTGGTAGTATAAGCAAATCATTGGTTTGTTTTTCCAAAGTAAAATATACAAACTCATTATTAAACGCAGTATCAAAATTCAAATCCGACAAATAAAAACTATTATTAAAACGGTAGTTGTCAATACTACTTTGATCTGCTCCACCTGCTTCTTTTACCCAGTTTTTTTTCGGGAAACCAAAATAAGCACCAGTATAATTTAATGTATCTTTTTTGTCAAAAAAATCATTGACTTTAGTATCTTTTAACAGATAAAAATGTAGATTATCAAGAACTACATAAAAAGTATAATCATTTGGAATTGGATTAGTTACTTTCCACACACCTTGCAAATATTTTTTTAAGGATTTCTCTTGGCTAAACAAACAAGTACTCCATAATATGAATGCACAAAGCAGTATTTTCTTAATCATTGGTTAAATGTATTTATTGCTTTTTCGAAATATCAACTTAGTAGTATGTTTAAAGTACAGATGCATGTGTACGCTGTGTTTATTATAGTTCTGTATCCTTTTTCCGAATCCAGCCTTCTACTATTTTTTTACCGTAATATTTTATGTGTAACCAATTGTCTTTTTCAGCAATCACTTATACTTCATCATACTTTAATAAATACATTTTAGTGGGGATGTTGGGAGATGAATAGATAGGAGATTTTTGAATGGTAATAATTGCACGTTTAGCATTTTTATGCATTTTGTTAACCCGCTTATATACAAGTATTCTAGATGATCGCTCTACTGATGTAAGCGAGATCTCCTCATTGTCAACATCTACTTCATAACATAAATTCATATCAAAATAACAGAGATACTTTCCATTACTATCATTAACTGTATAGTCGTCAATTTCATTTGAGCCCTCGCCATTACAAAAGTGAAATATAGAAGTATCAAAATAAGCTTTTTCAATGGTGGCTGATTTCTTGTATTCTGTTATCCATTTATTATTAATAATTATTGAAATTTCATTTCCATCACTTATATGCTTCTTGCCATCTTCAAAATTATACGAGAGTGTCCACTTACCTTGAATTTGTTCCAAATTACTTATTTGTTGTGCATTGACTTTAATTATTAAAAGAAAAATTAATACCAATATTGCTGTTATTTTTTTCATGCGTTTATTTTTTTGATTTAATTTTTAAATGGGAACCATCTAGAAATAAAATTGGTTAGTATATGGTTTTCAATATTATGTAGCGTATTTTACTTTTTAAGTTTAATTGATATTAAATACCTCTTTTGCTTTTTTTAATATCTGATTTCTGTTTAATTGCCCATTTGGAATAGTCTTTCCTGAACCATTAATATACTTTCCAATTTCTAACCCATTATCTTTATCTGCTAATGTATTAAGCCCTTTTTTATTTATACTATATTCCCAAAATGCAGAAAGTACTGCATATTTTACATCTGTAAGAATTAAATCCGGATTTGAAATAAAATCGATAAAATCAGAAGGATAATTTTTATTATACCAAGTATTAAAATTCGAATAAGCGCCTTTACCTGTCAATTGCAAAATACCTCTCCCTCGAAAGTTAGAACCATCTTTACTATTCACATCTCCGTTTTTCATTCTTAAAGAATATACATAATCAAATAGCAGACAACTTTTAATGTACTTGTGTTTAATATTAATTGTACTAATATTTGCAGTGCCTAAGAGCTTTTTCCCACACGGATGCAACTTACAGTTACATAGACTAATGTCCTCACAGCCATAGTCTACAAACAAATCTCCATATTTTTTATAAACAACGCCTTGGACTTCAACTGTTGGCTTGAGACAAAATATTTCCTTTATTCTATCTCCCCCATACATACAACTTTCTGCTTTCAATGTGTTATTAAATTCTCCGCTTTCATGACCTGTTTGGGCAATAAAATGCGCAAAACGTTTTGGTGTATTTATATTAAAATCACTCATGTATTGATTAAGCACTTCTAATACAGGTTTTAATTTTTCTTCCTTGGTATCTGGGAATATCTGCTTCATTTGTTCTATTGAAACAGTATAAGTATTTTTATTTTTTATTGTTGTCCCCCCTCCCCCAATTCCCAAATACTTTTTCAACACTTCACGCTGCTTTTCAAACTTCACATCATCTTCTTCATCTATCAAAATCATAAAGTCTGAAATACCTTTTTTGTTATAATGTATCAAGCCTCTTTGCTTTTTTGCATCACTCTTGTATGCATAATCTTGCAAGTCGTTTTTATTAAAATGAAAGGAATAACTACACTTTCCCATTTGCTGCAATT
>CANGCK010000104.1 GCA_947452295.1 Sphingobacteriia bacterium | reverse complement strand
TTCATAACCATGGGTTGTTGCACAAAACTTGGATCAGAATTCACCAACCCTAATACTTTTACAATTCTTTTTACTTTGTTTAAATCACCGATATAAGACTTTAAAGTAGAAAGCATCGATATACCTGTAAGACGCGCAGCAAGCTGACCTTCTTCTATGGTAACATCTTTTCCTAAGTGCCCATACATTTGTCCACCACCCGGTTTATCCGGTCCGTGACCCGATAAATAAACCAATTTACCAACCTGAACTTGTTTAACATAGTTGGCAATGGGCGGCACTACAGGTATTAATTGAATACTTGATTGTTTGATTCTTTCTTCTGGATTTACCTCCATAGGTTCACCTGAAAAAACCACACATACCGGTGCTTTAATGGCAAGATCCTGGTGGGTATTGGTTAATGTTCCGGTTGAATCATTGAATGAAAAAATCTGTACCTTATCTTCCAGCTGACTGGCAACAAAAACAAAATTTCCTAAAGGAGCGAAACTAAAATTTCGGGGTCTTTGTGCAACCGGTAGATGATACATTTTAGTAAGTAGTCCATCTCCTCCAATTTTAAAAACAGTTAACTCTTCACTGCTTACTCTATTGGTGGTGATGAGCCATTTGCCACTGGGTGAGATATGAATATCGCCACTTCCTTTAGCACTCTTTGCACTGGAAGTGTCGGCAATAATTGTTTGTATTTTATTGAATTTATTTTGATCAATAGAAAAAACATCAACGGTACCCGACATTTCACTGATCAAATAACCATGCGTTCCTTTGGAGTCATACACAAAATGTCTTGGCCCGTTGCCGGCAGTGATGGGAATAGCAGTATAATTTTCATCTAACAAACCATCTGCATAAATTTTATGGAGATACATTTTATCGCTACCCAAATCGGTTACTAACAGCGCGGAATGATCCGGACTTAATACTACTTTATGAGCATGTGCAGCTTCTTGTCTGGCTTTGTTGATACTCGATCCATTGTAAAATATTTCCTGCGCAATAGGAAGCAACTCCCCTTTTTCGCCCGTTTTAAAAACACTTACACTACCCGATGTATAATTGGCAGTGTACACTGTTTTGCTATCAGGACGATAGGTGATGAAGCAGGGTGCTGCCCCTTTAATAGGCGCCTGATTCATTTTATCGAATGCATTGTTGCTGTTGAGTTGGTAGGCAGTTACAAAAGAAGCATCCTTAGCTCCTTCCGTTACCGCATACATTAATTTACCCTCATTGGCTAAAGTTAAATAAGAGGCATTTGCGTTTTCTCTGGTGTACAACAAACTAGGTTTTCCGGTAATGGCATTAACGGAATATACTTCAATACCTGGGTTTCCTTTTTTAGTGTAGGAGCCAATCGTCATTTGGTATTGGGCGGTATCTACAGCGGAAAAATTGAGTAGGTTGGTAATTAGGATGGCAGCAAAAAAATTCATAGCAGTTTGATTCTAATTTGTTCATAAATTAATGAAATAAATGCAAAATCAAACATAAACACGCTTTTATTTTTTCACTTTCTTATTTTATTATAAATTAGATATACAATGCCCGATTTTACTTAACTTTTCAATTGATATATTAATCCTATTTTATGAACAAGTATTTATTTTTACTATTTACCCTGGTTGTTTTACAACTTCAATTAACAGCTCAACCTGCAAGTTCCAATTATGATATTCTCATAAAAGGGGGTAGAGTAATTGATCCTAAAAACAATATCGATGCACTAATGGACGTGGCTGTTAAGGCGGGTAAAATTTTTGCAATAGCTAAGAATTTACCAGAAAAAGAAGCCAGACAAGTAGTGGATGCAACCGGTTTATTGGTGGTTCCGGGATTAATAGATATACATGCGCATGTTTTTGCTGGTACACAACCAGATCATTATTTAAGTGATGGATTAAGTGCGTTAATGCCAGATGGTTATACATTTAGAGTAGGCGTAACTACGGTGGTTGATTGTGGTGGAGCCGGATGGAAAAACTTTGCAACATTTAAAAAAAATGTAATTGATGTTTCTCAAACCAGGGTGTTGTCTTTTTTAAATATTGTAGGAGAAGGAATGCGAGGGGGTAATTATGAGCAAGATATCAATGACATGAACCCTAAGCTTGCTGCAAATACTGCAAAGCAGTACAAAGATTATATTGTAGGTTTTAAACTGGCTCATTTTAATGGTGAGGATTGGACCCCAACCGACCGAGTGGTAGAAGCCGGTAATCTTGCTGAATTACCTGTAATCATTGATTTTGGTGGATCTAAACCCAACTTGTCCATCGAAGATTTATTTTTTAAACATCTAAGACCCGGTGATATTTATACGCACACCTATGCTGCATTGGGTGGTGCGCGTGAAGAAATAGTAGATGCAAATAGCACTTTAAAACCCTTTGTATTAGCGGCACAAAAAAGAGGAATTATTTTTGATGTAGGCTATGGTGGTGCCAGTTTTAATTATACCCAAGCTATACCTGCACTCAAAGCAGGCTTATATCCGAATACCATCAGTACCGATTTACATACCGGAAGTATGAACAGTTCTATGAAGGATCAGCTGAGTGTTATGTCTAAATTTGTGAATATGGGCATGTCGCTAACCGATGTAATAAAGGCAAGTACCTGGAAGTCGGCTCAGGTAATTAAGCGTAACAGTTTAGGTAATTTGTCGGAAGGAGCGGAAGCTGATATTGCGCTATTAAATATTAGAAAAGGAAACTTTGGCTTTTATGATAAAACAGGTTATAAAGTAAAAGGCAATGAAAAATTTGAATGCGAGCTAACAATAAAAGGGGGCAAAATCGTGTATGATTTAAACGGTCTTGCCAACCCAATCTATGTTAAATAGCCTTATTTTTTTGCGGCGGCAGCGGCCTCTTTTTTCAGCTGCATTTCTTTATCTTTCATTCTGCGTATTCTTAATCTATACCGAACAGTAATTACATCTGTTTTGGTGATGGTGTCTGCATGGTTACCAAAATTATTGCGAACATAGGTTAGTATACTGGCAATATCACGATCTGGTAGATGCGAGAACTTAGGCATAACTCCATTAAAAGGTTGACCGTTAATTTTAATAGGGCCTTCTAGTCCGCGCAGTATTACTGAAATTAAAGTGTCTTTGTTTCCATTCACCCAATCAGTCCCTGCTATAGAAGGAAATCTTATGCCATCGCCCTGACCATTTTGTTGATGACAAGCCCGGCAATTTAACTGATAAAGTTTTTCACCGCCTAATACTTCTTTGCTGCGTTCTAAGTTATCTAAAACAATATCCGGATTTTTTACGTAGGTACGGTTTTCTCGGGCTTTCATCTTTGCCAAATCTTTATCAGAAAACTTTTCTTTGTTGCCTTTAAATTGAACTTTCCAGATCTTTCCTTTTTTAGAATCAGAAATATACAGTGATCCATCGGGACCTTGGGCTAATCCCATCG
>CANGCK010000103.1 GCA_947452295.1 Sphingobacteriia bacterium | reverse complement strand
TCGGTATACTTAATATCTAGGTTTAAACAGTTTATCAATACCTATTATTTAATTGGCATCATCTTCTGCATTTTTTGGATAGAGTTTTATATGTATGCATTGAACTCGAAGTTAATTCTTACATTACCCATTTTATTCAGAACAGCATTGCCATTCAGGGGCTTAGTATTGCCTTTTTTATGGTGGTATGTTTGGGCAATGTTACATCCAAACCAAAAAATAAAATCGATACAATTATTACATTTTATCATACCAGTAATCATAATTATTTTTCTAACTCCCGATTTTTTACAAACCAAAGCATATAAACTTAATTTATTAAACCAATTTTATTTGCACAACAACGCTTTAATGAATAAGCCAACCGGCATACTTCCTGCTGGTTTTATTCAACCCTTTTTACTTGTATATGGGTTAATGTATTCTTTTTATACCTTATTTTATATTTATCAATTCAGCAAAAAGAAAGGAAAAGTTTTTTTAGATAAAAATAAAATTGTACTAAGATGGCTTAAATTAGTTGCGGCAACTATTTCATTTTTTATTTTACTACAAACATTACAATATCTTTCTCTTTTTTATAGTGGTAATTTTAGTGTAATTGCACAAATTGGCCAAAGTACCTCTTTAATTATCATGAAAGCCTATTTTTTATTAAATCCATTGGTTATAGAAAATATGGACGGCTGTATAGATAATCAACTTTCAGTAGATATATCATCACCCCAAACCAATCAATTGATACCATCTCCTAACAATAATTATTTAAATGATAGTCATTATATTAAACTGCATCATTATTTCATTAACAATAAAGCGTATTTAAATCCCGAGTTAACCATCAGTCAATCATCAATTGATTTGGGAATCAATAAAAATAAACTATCTAATTTAATTCAATTATTTTATAGCATAAACTTTGCAGAATTAATTAATCGGCTAAGAATCAATCACTTCATTCAACTTGTTGATAATAATAAAAACTTAACCCTTGAGTCTCTGATATATCAAAGTGGATTTTTACACCGATCAACATTTTATGCAGCATTTAAAAAATACATTGGTATTAATCCTACCACTTATTTAAAAGAGCATAAAAAGCAAATTTAACCAATTCATTATTATCGATTGATTGCCTTGTCATTATCAAGCTGCCACTGGTTATTGAAATAACCTGCTGCTTTAACTGCCGACTCTCCGGTTGTTAACATATTTAATGAGAATATCATAAAGTCTGGAAAACCGCTGCCACCTGCAAAATATTGATTGGCTTCGGCCGCATGCATACCTTTTACACCTGTTCCTCCTATTAATGCGATAGAACTAAAATCATTATTGGTACTTGGCCATACAAAATATGCACCTAAATCATCTCCGTTAAACCGATCATTTCCAACTGTTACAACATCCTTAGTAACTTTAACCGGACAATCTTTTAATAAAATTGCAGCAGCACTATTTATACTTGTATTTCCAAATAAAATAACGCCTCTTCCCATATATTTAGTTGTATCAAACTCGTTGTCTGCAATAATATCAATAGCGCCATTACCCCTATAGTACCATGTTTCTGCATCGTACTTTGCTTTATTCATCATCCATTCATTTTCCTCTTTTGTACCTTTTGTACCATATACAAACACCATATTATTTTTAAAGGCTTCTTTAAAACCACCATTTCTTTTTTCCCCTTTTTCAAAAGAAGGTGCCATTGAACTCTTGATCCATAAATCATTACTTTTTGCAAGTATTAATGGTGTATTATTCACTACTATTTCCTTAAAAGCCTGCCCGTCTAATTCAAAATTTACAGTATCGCCAATATTAAAATCATTCAAAGTAAACTGAAGCATTTTCAAATTTTCAGTTATGCCCTTAATAGATTTTAAATTAAGATCTCGTTTCAACAACACTTTACTAAATTGAAAATGTTGATTTTGTTGAAGTAATTTAACCCAATGATAAGATGATGAAATACCAACAGATGCAGTTGTAAAATCAATTTCATTCACTTCTTTACTGGTAGGGATTTTGTGGTGTTTAAAATATTCAAATATTGGAGGCCAATCAACGCTTTCATTGCTAAACCAATGTGATCCACCTGGATATTCTTTATAACAAAAATCTGGATGAAATTCTGCCAATAGTTTTTTCATTTGGCGTGCATATTCTACTGAAACAACCGGATCGGCATCCCCATGAAATATATATACTCCACCTGCCTTATAATTTTTGGCTAGACTTATAACATTTCCGGTATTACTTGCTCTAATTAATATTTTCTTGGTATCGCTTGTTGCATTGGTAGGTACTTTTCCATCATGTGAACCATATTCAGCTAAAGTGGGGTAACCTGCACTAGGTGCTATTGCAGCCCAACTACCAGCATAAGTTGCCCCTAAATACCAGGTTCCATGGCCACCCATTGAATGACCAGTCAAATATATTTTTTGTGGATCAGGCAAAAATCTTTTTTTAGCAATATCTAATACCTCTAATGCATCTAATCGTCCCCAATCTTCCCAATTAAATCCTCTTGGTCTTCTATTGGTTGGCGCTACAATTGGTCCTTCTGCCTTTGGCTGGTAAGCCCTTGCTTGCGAAATTGCTTCTACTTCTGCCCCATGAACTGAAAAGAATAATGATGGATTATTGGTTATTGTAGTTTGAGGTGCTACAGCATAGTATTGTACCGAGCCATCAATTTTACTAATAAATGTATAACTAGCATGTTCTCCATTATTAACTGCATTAATGGCAATTGTAGCAGTATCTATCAACTTATTTCCATCAAATAATTGTAATTGCAAAGCATAATTGCCTTTTTCAATATTTGTTGGAACTGGTATTTTCACTGCAATTTTTCTGCTCATTAATGATGGTATAGTTGGTAAATTTCCGGTAATTGTTTTTCCATCTACTGTGGCTTTAATTAGCAAAGAAGAAATATTGTTAACCGAAGTGTTTAGTACTACAATTCCAGCTGTAAGTGCTTCTTTCGACTCATCTTTTACATAAAATGGCAATGTTGCATCGGTTCTCAAAATTTCAAATTGTTTACTTGGAAATTCAAGTCGTGCATTGATTCTAGCATATCTTCCCATTCCTGTAGATCGAATATAAATTTCATTCAGCCCCTTTTTTAGCATTACCGGAATATTCATCCAACCATATCGATACATGTCTCCTGCATGTGGCGCCCCATTTATATAAAGCATGGAGTGACCAGAAGCGATTAATACCGCTGGTTGATTTTTTGTTGATTGATAAGTTAAATATAAATACCCATTTTCTAAAGCAGTATCTCTAAAAGATCCGCTACTGTCAGCTTTAATAAGAGCCCAATTTGATTGCTTATTCCCACTTCTTAAAAGGAAGGATTCACCAACAGTTGGCTTTACAATACCTGAATACAATTGGTAAGCTAATGCATCACTATACAAAGCTTCTCTTCCATATTGATGAACTCCACTAATTGCAAGACCATCTTTAAAATAATATTTTTCTTGTGCAATACTTATTTTGTAAATTAAACTGATAAATACCACT
>CANGCK010000102.1 GCA_947452295.1 Sphingobacteriia bacterium | reverse complement strand
GGATAATTTTTACCGGAGACTTTGCCTATTGCTATATCTTGACATGTTTCCAAAAGCATAAAGTAGTATTTGTCAGCTTGCCGTTCAGACCAAGTATCAACTGTATATTCCCAAATTGCTGATAAATCTAAAACAGCCTTATTAGTAAGTGTGTAACTAGCCATTTTTTCTTTTAGCATCTTTTAATTTTTCAAGATGCATAATGGGGTTGAAGTTCTTGGCTAAGCCACTTTCGATACCTTCAGCAATTGCTTTTTTGAGGTTTACTATTTTATCTTCTTCTTCTTCAAGAAGACGAAGACCCGCCCTTATTACTTCACTGGCATTTTTAAATCTTCCTGTTGAAACCTTATCATCTACAAAATCTTCAAAATGATTACCTAGAGAAATAGAGGTATTACGTCCCATTGTTTTATAATTTGCCTAAAGTTACCAAATTTTGGTAATTATTAAAATTTTTAGAACGCTTATAATTAACAGTTAATGCAACTTGTTTTATTTGGTAAGTTCATTACTGACTTTTTAAGTAATCAAGATGCTTGGTTTTCATTTTTAACTTTACTTTTTGTCCATCCGAGGACTCGGGGGAAAAGAACCAAAAAATCAATCTTATATGTACTTTTTTGTCCCCGAAATAATCGGGGTGTACCTCCCCGATAGCCATCGGAATGTTCCACTTGATACAAAAGAACCAAAAAATCAAGGCTTACTTTAAATCGCTAAAAATAAACTCACTACGCTAAAATCTCCGAAACTCGCTGCGCTCAAACAACGGAGACTTATACGCTCCGCTCATTTATTTTCTTAACGCAATTTAAAGTAGGCCGTTTACTAAAAATGTACTGTTGTAAACTGTTGTTTTATGATTTTTTAATTTTGACTTTTATTGTGTTAAACTTCGTATAGTTAGTAACAAGGTAACTAGCGTTCCCAATCCAGTGGTAATGGCCACCAATTCAGTAATACTCATTTTTCCACCCTCTTTTTTCATTGGCACATATACTTCAGAGCCAGGTTTTACCTTTGGATAATTGTTAATAAACAAATAATGTTTTGTTGTACGTACCTCTCCATTGGGGTAAACCACATAAGCGTTTTTTCTTTGTCCTCCAGGAATTACCCCACCAGACTCACGTATTACTTGTTTAATACTAAGCCCATTACGGTATATGATTTTTTTAGGAAAATATACTCCACTAAAGGTTTGTACTGTTTCTACTCGCTTGGGCACTTTAATAATATCTCCATCTTGCAAAATCACATCATAAATAGAACCAGTATTAGATAAAATGTCTTCTAATCGAATACCCACTATTTTCATATCACCTTTTAAAGTACTGTCTGCCTCTTTGGCTTTTACAGAATCAGTAAATGTACTTTTTAAAGTAGCTAATTTATTCTTTAAAATAACAGTATCATTAGGAGTTAAGTTTTCAAAGGTTTTTCTCAACAAAAAAGCACCAGGTGCATAACCGCCTGTTTTTAAACCGCCGGCTCTTTTAATCAAATTAGATATTCGTTCTTGGTTACTGGCAATAGCATAAGTACCCGGATAAATAACTTCACCTTCAATAGTTACCGATACTTGTTCTTTGTATGCAGGTGATTTTCGCACTGAAACAATGTCGAAAGGCTCTAACTGTGTACTTAAGTTTGCAGATGAGCTATTTAAAGCAGCATCGGCTGTTAATATAACTGCGTATAATGGTGATTCGGCTTTTGAATTCACATCACGTATTCTTCTGGCAACTTCTACTATTTTTTTATTGGCACCATCTTTATAACCCCCTGCAATTAAAATAGCATCTTGTACTTGCATACCTTTGGCAAAATTATATTGACTAGGGTTGTTTACTTCTCCAGTTACTTGGATTTTATAATTCTCCTTAATCTCACTGTTCTCAAAAATATGCACCGAATCTTCCCTGCGCAAATTGAGGTTGAATTTTCCAGATAACACATCATCTACATTAAACCCTACCATTTCGGGCATATAGTCGTTTTGCAAACGCCTAACTACTGCTCTTTCTTTATAGGCGTCTTCTTTAATTTTAGCGATATCCAGTAAATCTTTTAAGGTGGTTATTTTGTTGGCAGAATATACTCCCTGATAATATACTGCACCTTTTATGATAATCCGATTGTTGAAAATATTGGCTACTGAATCTATATATAATCTATCGCCTGTTTGTAAAGAAAAATTGGCTGATTCTGTTGCATTTACAGTAAGGATTTCTTTGTCTTGCTGTCCAAAACGAACTATTCTAACAAATTCTTTATTAGCACCATCTGCTAAACCACCTGCATAGTTTAATACATCTGTTAGTTTATCGTTATTGCTTAATTCATATACTGCTTTGCGTTTAACAGCTCCTCGAACTTCTACCCGACTGGTATACGGCGAAATTCTTACCACATCTTCATCTTGTAATACTTTATTTTGGGTTAAATCTCCCCTCAATAAATAATCATATAAATCAAAGTGTGCAACCACCTTTCCTGCCCTTACCAATTCAATATTACGGTAAGAACCAATTTTAGTTGGTCCGCCGGCAGCATATAATGCATTGGCAATAGTACTTAATGATGGGATTGTATATGATCCGGGTTTACTAATTTCTCCTATTAAATTTACTTTAATGCTTCTTATTTGCGCAAGGGTAAGTTGAAGACTGGTATTACCTGTTTTTAACCCAGGGTAAATTTTACTCAATGCGCTGATAAGCTTTATTTTGGCATCTTCTATGGTAAGTCCTGCTATTTTAATGGGTCCTATGTTAGGATAACGAATAAATCCATCAGCCGAAACTTTAAGTGTCTGACTTTTGTCGGAAAAGCCAAATACATCTATTTTTATTTCATCAGCTGCACCCAACATATAGTTTTGTGGAGTAGCGATGTTTAAGTTAGGTTCGAAAGTAAGGTTTTGCTTGGTAAAGATATCAGAACCATAAATGAGTAACCCGTTAATAGAATCGGCAACAGGCTTAGGTAATAAATAACTAACCGGCTGTCTTTTACCATCTTCTGCCTGCTTGGCATCTTGCCTCTGCTGCGTTGCACCCAGATTTAACTGTTGTAAGCGAGTTCTTAATTTTTGAATTTGATCGGGCGTTAATCCTTTTTCACGCGCTTTGGCTTCTAACTCTGCCTCAGAAAGTCCGCTTAAATTATTAGATTGAATAAACTGTGTTAACTGCTGATCAGTTAACTGATCGATATTCATACCAGCAGGTAACTGTGCAGACAAGGTTGATACCGAACAAGCAAACAAGAAAAGCAAACAAAATTTTTTGAAATGTGTCATGCGTATCTATTGTTTTTTATTGGACACATAGATTGGGAGTTGTCATTCAACTTTTAAATACCAATGAATGTGAAGAATCAACAAAAAAATTAATAAAAAATATAATGAATTTTACAAGGCTTCGCCTATCTCAGTCACAGCTGAGTTGTGTGAGGCTCGTTGGAAATTAGGCTGTAAAACTATGATTTTTATGCCGACTAAGGAAATAAACAAGCACTTAGTTTTATAAAAAATATGTTGCAACTCGGGGGGTGTGAATTGCTCTAATTGCGCAAAAGTAAATTAATAAATTAACAATAAAAATATAAAAATATAATTTTTTACATATTTGCCGGATTCCCCCCTACACCATTCAATGAAAATTCAACTTAAGTAGTTATAACCGGGCATCAATTAGCTCAACATCAATAAATCCTTTGGTGTCGTAAATAATGGTACCCTTAGATTTATACCCTTCAAAATCAATACTTCTAAATGCTTCATGTGCAACCGCCAAAATTAGCGCATCATACGTATTTTTTAATTG
>CANGCK010000101.1 GCA_947452295.1 Sphingobacteriia bacterium | reverse complement strand
CAACCATTTTACCCGCACATATTTCAGTAGCCGACTGAAATATTTTAGCCTTAGGTTGAGGATAAACTTGGATGATTGTTTCATAGCTATCCATACAAGTACCGCCTGAATATGCAACCATTTTAATGGTATATACTTGATAATTATTGATTTTCAAATCGGGATAGATATGTTTAAAAATAGTATCGGGTTTAGGATTATCAAATACTTCTTTCAATAAAGGTTGATTGATAAAATCCCAATAAACTTCCACCTTGGTAATATTACCAAATGAAACTGTTGATTTGTTTTGAATGGAAACAGGCGTAGGCCAACAAATTGGCAACGAATTCAATACATTGAATTGGGCTATCGGGTCTGAAGCATTTACAAGAAAATCTTTCACCAATGAATTCGTACAACCAGATGATGCCTTTTCAATTAATTTAGCTGTATACTTACCAGGTGCGGGGTAAATTATTTTTACCGACTTATCTGAAGTGACCGTTGGACTTCCTTCTGCAAAAAACCATTCACGTGTTAATGAAGCTGTTGTTCCATCGGAAATACTGCTTGCATCTAAAAAAGGGGCAAATCCATCTGCTAAGCAAACATTAGGTATAGCAAAAGCAGCTTTGGGAGTAGGTTTGATTGAAAATGTAGGAATATACACATCACTATAACAGTTTGTATTCGTTTTGAGTTGTAATGAAATGTATTGGTTCCCTTCAGTTAAGAATACTTTTGTTAGCGGATATTTTTTAAGTAAAGTATCTGGTTTAGCCTCTGCAGAAAATGACCAAATCCAATTTACAATACTATCATTATTACTATCAGGCAAAAGGGTAGATTGGTCAATAAAATATATAGTAGAACCAATGCACAATGGTAAAGAATCTTTGAAATAAGGAATCGGTTTATTGGAAACTTTAATTGATTGAATAGTATCAGTAGGGCAACCATAATCTGTAATAGCCCTAAATTTTACCTGACTATTATAGGATGTAAGCGTTGTAATTGGGTTTTGTTGGGTAGATGTAATTCCATTTCCAAAATCCCAAAACCATTTATAAAATGTTCTTCCAAAACCGTTGCTTTCATCTAAAAAATTAGCGGTGCTATTAATGCAACCGTTCGATTGAACGGAAAAATTAGCGATAGGTTGTTTATTCACTTCAATATTGTCTTCAATAATTTGTTCATTATTATTACTGCAACCATCGGAAATAATAGAAGTTGCGTGCGCAAATATTTTTACAGGATAATTACCAATAGCGCTGATTTCATATGAATGGGGTATATAATAAACGTTAAATACTCTATCGTTAAAAATATAGGTAGAATCGGCCCCGTCAAAAGGGCCAATTGGCTTGTGTTTATAAAAATTGGGGCCTTTAACTAAATAGGCGTTCTGTCCAAAATCTACCATTAAACTATCTATTTTATAAGGTACAGCAACGTACATTTTAAAAGGCGTATTAGTACAAGTAGCAGAATAGTTGACACCGCTACTTGCATAATCATTTTTAATTTTTATTGGAGGATTAAGGTCTACTATATTTGTACCTGCATTATATCCATAGCTTTCGGCGCTACCAAATCCATACGCAATAGCATTAAAACCGCTATCAGCATATAACGAATGGGAAACACCAGAAGACACATTAAATATTGCATACGAATACTGAGTATTGGCAGGATGCAATTTAAAATTCGATAAATTAGGGGAACGACCATCAATCTTAAAGCTATTCACACCTTGAGTTGGAATAATTACATTGATATAACTCTCAACAATTTGGTATTGGGAGGCAGAAAATAAGGTGATTTTATTAATTGTTTGTTCTACAGGACTTAAAAATATCATTTCCGGATCACCATAAGTATCAGGGTTTCCTTCCTCACCTTGTGATGTACAGTATTGAGCTACTAAAATTGGTTGATTGGATTCTATTAAATTCGGTATGGGTTTTCCACCATCATTTGCATTTTTAAATTGATAATAAAATTGGTTGATTAAAGTTGATTTAGGTAATAATTGACCGTTAAGCTTCACTTCAGTATCTGGATCTTTTACACAAACTCTATAAAAGTTATTGGGTTGATTTCCGGTGGGAACAGTTAAATATTTTTTACCCCATGCATTTGATGGAAAAGCTTGCGCAAAAAGATTATCGGAACTGGAAGAATCTACACCTCCTATTTTAATTTTACCACAACCAGAAAATACCGCAATTGGTTTGCAGGTTCCTGTGGAAGCACTACTGATCGATCTTATTTTAGAACCAGATAAATCAACACCATTATATTGACGTGCTGTAAAATCATCATTGGTAGTTCCCATCATAGAATATATCTGCCCTTTTTTGGCTAATAATATGGTATCGGGAACGCCGACTTTTTTTTGATTAAGATTTTCTTGTGAGGGAGTAACTTCAATCAAAGTAGAATCTTGTGTTGCAACCACAAAAAAGTATGCATTTGAATTTGGTTCATTAGAAGTTTGCGTAAACCCTAATGAATAATAATTGGTACCCAGGGTATTTGTTGGGAATAAAATGGAAGCACCCGAGGCGTTTTTGTTAAACAAATGGGCGTAGGCAACAATTGGTCGATCACTCGTAATATGAATACCGGTGTTAAATATTCCATAGCCTGATATGCGGGCATCTTGACTACCAGTTTTAGGAAGTGGGGCACTCATGGTAACGGTGTTTGCAGTAACAGTATAATTTTTGGTGTATCCAACATTAGGAATAGTAACCAACACATTTGCATTTACATCTGAGGTAAAATACAAAATCATTTCTTGCGAGTTCGCTACATCAGTAAATCCATTGTTATTTACCATTCTACAATGGAAACCGTAACCTAACCAAAAGTCCTTCCCTTTATTTGAAAATTCTTGTGCTATTAATAACTTAGATGACGATAAAAACAATAATATTATAAAAAATTTATACATCTATCCACCCTATTAAAAATATAAGTATTATGAATTATAAAAATACACAATCTATTGTACACTATTCTTAAATATATCACAAATTTAGTTCATGAATAAGATCATCTAAGAAAGTCAATTACATTATTGAAATAAAGTGATAGACCCTGTTATGGCGTTTATTCCATTTTTCGGATTGACAATATAATAATAGGTACCAAAAGGCAACACTTTTTTGTTGTACAATCCATCCCATGGTGTAGTATAGTTTTCTGAATGGAAAACAATTTGACCATATCTATCTATCACGTCGATTGTTGCACCGGGGTACCTATCGATGTATTTGATATTCCAAGTATCGTTGATTCCATCTCCATTTGGAGAAAAAGCATTGGGAATTTCTGGCGGTTTTAATACCAGTACAAATTGATCATCATACGCTGTACATCCACCTGTAGACGTTACAGTTAATCTATATGAAATATCATCTGTAGCTGCACAAATTGGATTTTGCTTATTAAAATCATCTAAATATGTATCAGGAAACCAGTTAAATGTTAAATTGGTTCCAGAAAGCGTGTCGGGTGTTAAAGCGACTGTATACCCTAAAATCAAACTAATTTGTTCTTTAAGTAAAACAATAGGATTTGGAAAAACTTTAATGGTAGAGTGAATAGTATCGCTATTGCAACCATTTGCGTTGGTAACAAAAAAAGATAGGTTAATTAATCCAGAATCGTTAAAAGTATTGCTAATATTTTTTGTTACAAAATTGCCAGCGTTATTACTAAAATCCCATTTCCATTTTACGGGAACACTAGTTAATCCATCCGTTTCATCTCTAAAGTCAACCATTTTACCCGCACATATTTCAGTAGCCGACTGAAATATTTTAGCCTTAGGTTGAGGATAAACTTGGATGATTGTTTCATAGCTATCCATACAAGTACCGCCTGAATATGCAACCATTTTAATGGTATATACTTGATAATTATT
>CANGCK010000100.1 GCA_947452295.1 Sphingobacteriia bacterium | reverse complement strand
TTACCTAAAAGATCATTTAGGGAATGTAAGGATGACCATTACAGATGATAATACGGCATCTTCGCCTGTTATAGATGCAACGAGTTATTATCCGTTCGGGTTGGTGATGAGTGGGATAAGTAGTAGGGCGGTGGGGAAGTTGGAGAATAGGTTTAAATACAATGGAGGAAATGAATTACAGAACGGAGAGTTCAGTGATGGAAGTGGACTGGAATTGTATGATGCCGTACATAGAATGTATGATGGGCAAATTGGAAGGTTTCATCAAATTGATGCATTAAGTGATGTTTCATTA
The DNA here is from genome assembly GCA_947452295.1 of Sphingobacteriia bacterium. Taxonomy (GTDB): domain Bacteria; phylum Bacteroidota; class Bacteroidia; order Chitinophagales; family Chitinophagaceae; genus Sediminibacterium. Next base: position 3,650 of record CANGCK010000100.1, on the reverse strand, counting down.
AATAAATCAACTTATTCGTTTGGAGGGAATAATCCAATTATTTTAAATGATCCATTAGGACTAAAAGAAGATACTGTTAGAGGAGAATCTTCAGTAACAGTTAAAAGTGTCATACATAGAACTCCCAATTTTATTAATTGGCCAAGTTCTACTCCATCATCAAGAGCCGAATATGATAGAAATGAAAATATGTTTTGGGGTAGGATAAATAGTGGGCAAGAGGTGAGTAAGAATGGAGACCCCGCCTCTTACACTGCTCGATTAAAGATGTATAAAAGGTGGCATCAGGAAGATCAAAATTATCGGTCACTACAGGCATGGGCTGTAGGTATTTTAAGTACACCTGTTTTGGTATCAATTTCACCAAGTGCAGTTTTTTATGCATTGAGAATGAAGTTACAAGCAAATGTGATTGCAGCTGGTGCTGATTTTGGAATACAGGCCTTGATAAATGGGAAAAATAATCAATCTATTTTAAAAAATTGGAATCCAGTTTCAACTAGTACTTCTTTTTTGATTGGAACTCCAACTCATTCTTTCAGTAATATATTTGGTGTTTCTTTGTTTAATGCAACTATATCAAATTCAATTAATTTGTCTGCAGATGCAAGAAATAAGGGTACTATATTTGGATTTGATGGTACATCTATAATAATCAATGCAGCTTTTGGAACTACTGGAGGACTTTTTGGTAATCAAATGAAAGTCGATTTTAATAATCTATCATTTGGCGAAGGATTTTCACAAACATTTAATTTAGCTGGGGCAGCTGTAGATGATAAAAGACATTAAAATGAAAACAAAGTATTCTAAAGCAATTATTACCGTCTTATTTATTGGGTTTATTGTTTTTTGGATTGTTTGGACTGAATATAAATCCCATTCAATTAAAAATAATTTCGCATTAACTATAGGTAAAGTAACTGGAATAACAAAACAAACATACAAGAATAAAAGTAAATCAATTATTTATACCTATGAAGTAAATGGTATTAGATATACAGGAGAAAATGGACTTAGTTCATGTAACGAGATGACATCAGAAGAATTGAGAATGTTATTAGTAAACAAGCTCTTTTTAGTAGCTTATGAAAAAGGAGATGTTGAAAATTCATCAATAATCATTTCTCAAGATGAAGCTGAAATCTATAATTGCAAACTTACTGATGAACAAATTCAAGTCGACTCTATTATTTCATGTAAATAAATTATTTAAGGTTTGAACTTCTTTATTAGGACAGCCTTTGGTGGGCAAAATATATGCAGCGTGTTAGACCCCGGCATCAATAATTTTTTAAACAACCAAACGGCAGTAGCAAGTAAGCCCAAGGCTTATGTAAATTGGATATTATTAGATGATCAGTTAAAATATGTGGAGGGAGATTATGAGCAAGTGTTAGCTAGTGAGGAATATAAAACGCATTATTATCCGTTTGGGTTGGTGATGAGTGGGGTGAGTTCAAAAGCAGCAGGCTCATTAGAGAACAAATACAAGTTCGGTGGTAAAGAGCTGAACAACAATGAATTCTCTAACGGCAGTGGATTAGAACAATATGATTTTGGTGCAAGAAACTACGACCCTCAATTAGGACGTTGGCATACCGTTGACCCTTTAACGGAAAAATGCGTAGGTACTCACCCTACAATTATGCCTATGACAATCCATTACGATATATAGACCCTGATGGTATGGCACCAAAGGATTGGATAGAATACTATGACGAGTATGGCGAAAAGCATACGGACTGGGCTGCAAATATCAACTCACAGGCACAGGCGGAAGCATGGGCTGCCAAGCAAGGTAAGGATGGAAACGGTAATCAAAAAATTACAGGTGTTAAAGATATTGGCAAGACAGGTATAGTAGAAAGGGGTAATAAAGATGGAGTTAGTGGCGCATATCAATTAAATGCCGATGGAACTTCTAACCCGTTGAAAGAGGGTAAGCCTACTACAACAAAAGCCGATGCTGCAAATGCAGAGCCAGCCCAACCAACAACCGATTTGGAAGCTTTGGGAAAAGCAAATGATGTGGTAGGGGCAGGCATGGATGCAGCACAAATAGGGACAGAGGCTTTGGAAAGAGCTTCAGATGCTGCTGTTGCATCAGCTGAAGGCGTGGACGATATTGGCAGAATGCTATCGGCTTCAACATCTGCGGCAAATGCGACCAAGGTATTTGATGCCTTGGGTAAAGCAAGTGGCGTTTTAGATGCAGGCATGGCGTGGAAAGATGTTTATGATCAATATACAGGAAGTGGAAAATTATCGGCAGGAGCCGTTACAAAAGCAATTTTTAAAACATCTTTGATTGTTATAAAAACGAGCCCTGTAGTTGGTTTGTCATTAGGAATTATGGACGTAACAGGGGTAACAGATTCCTTGTTTAATTGGTAAAAAATTAAATTTAAATGAAGAGATTTTTTTTAAATATTGCTAGTGGCATATACTTTTATTACAATACGGGTACAACAAAAAGAATTCCATATTTTAGTACAATTGCAGTATTGGTTTTAATGTTTTTTGTGCATACACTACAGATTGGAATTGTTATGCACAGGTTCTTGGGGATCACCCTAAATATTTTCCCTATTCCTAGTAATATACATAGGGGTTTTAAGTATCTATTACTTGCGATTTATTTTACACCAATATATCTCATTTTAGTGAAAATGTTACCTAAATCGGCCATTAGTAATAATGGCTTAACAATTTCGGAACTTAAAAAAAACAGGAATTTATTTTTTATATATGCTTTTCTAAATGTAGTTTTAATTGTGGCTTTAATAAGTGACAAAATCGCTATTAGAAAATAATAAAAGTCATACAAATTTATGCGATTATTGAAATTTGTAATGTTCCTTTTTTATAGATATTACTCAAAAGGTGGGCACTTTTATAATTTCTTATTTTAGAGCATTGTGTGCCGTAGTATTTTTAATATACATGCATATTTTTCAGGCTTTAATAACCCATTTTGTTTCTTAGACCCCAATGGCATGTCTGAAACAAATGGCCATTTTGGGACTGTATATTTAATAGCTACAATGATGCATAGTAATGGTGTAGTGCAACCAATTACAATGGCAATATAACGGGCATGATCTGGAAGAGTGTGCACGATGGGCAAATACGTAAGTACGATTTTAGTTATGATGCGGTTAACCGATTGACAGCGGCTAATTTTACGCAGTATTACAACGGTAGTTTTAATGGTACTTCAGGCATAAATTATACCGCTAATAATTTAAGTTACGATGCCAATGGTAATATCTTGAGTATGAACCAGTACGGGTTAAAAAAACCGGCTTCTATTAGCTCACAGCTTATAGACCAACTAACGTACACTTACTTGCCGGGCAGTAATAGGTTGCAAAAAGTAGTAGATGCAGTAAATGACAGCAGCAGCGTATTGGGAGATTTTAAATATTTGCAGAAAAATAAAACCGATACTGATTATGTGTATGATGCAAACGGCAACCTGATTGCAGATAAAAACAAAAACATCAGCAACATTGCCTATAATATTTTAAATTTACCTCAAACAATTACGGTGGCAGGTAAAGGAACCATAACTTATACATACGATGCAGTAGGAAACAAACTGCGCAAACAAACCGTGGAGGGTAGTAAAACCACCACCACTTTGT
>CANGCK010000099.1 GCA_947452295.1 Sphingobacteriia bacterium | reverse complement strand
TAACTCCCTTATATCCGCTACTCTTTTCAATTCTATTTCGTAGTAATGCAGTAATAATACATATAATACGCAGTGGTTATAAGTTTGGTATTGCGTTGTAATTTAATCATTTTTTTAAAATTAATTTATCTAAGGGACTTATAATCTTCCCCAATTGTTGCGTACTAACATGCGTATATATTTGCGTTGTTCGTGGACTACGATGTCCCAATAACTCTTGAATAAATCGTAAATTTGTACCGCCCTCTAACAAATGCGTTGCATAACTATGGCGCAGCATATGCAAATTTACCTCCTTTTTTAACCCAGCCTTTTTTACAGCTTTCTTTAATACCAACTCTATACTTCGCTCCGAATATTTACCTCCATACTGTCCCTCAAATAAATATTCCTTTGGCTTATATTCTTTGTAGTATTCCCTTAACATTTCCAAAACAACTGCCGATAAGGGTACCACTCTATCCTTCATCCCCTTTCCCTTTCTTACCATTATCAACATCCTACTACTATCAATATCTTTTAACGTTAATCCCAATACTTCTCCCCTCCTCAACCCAGCACTATATATTAAACTCATCATCGTTTTATGCTTCTTATTGCTAAGCCCGTTAATAATGGCTGCCACTTCCTCCTCACTTAATACTTTTGGCAACTGCATCGGCATCTTCGGTCGCTCTAATAAATCTATATCTAATGACTTCCCTGTTATCGTTTCATACAACAACTTTAACCCATTTATAAACTGCGATTGATACGTTGCCGATAATCCCTTCTTTAGTATATAATCATTATTAAAACTTATCACATCGGAATTGTTGATAGCTAATAAATCTTTTCCCGCATAATAATTAAAAAACAATACCAACACTTTAATATAACTCTCCACAGTTCTTTCACTATACCGTTTATTGCGCATTCTTACTACTAAACCTATAAGTTCCTCACGCAATTGTGCCGTTAATTTCTCGGAACCCATTACTAAGTTAGTTACCTTGTCTGCCAATGGTATCCTCAACTGTTTCCTATGAACCGCTGTATCAGCTATATGCCATGCCCTATATGTTCTACTCCATCTAGCACCAGGTATTGTTCTCACTAATTGCTCCCATTCAATTTGCCGATTAAATCTTAGCAATATTCTCGCAGCATTATCATGATTAATTAATTCTATTACCCACTCTTTTGGAAACATTCCTTTACTAGTTTTTTCCGTTTACAAATAATAACAGATTACGCTATCTCCTGCTACCATTAATGTATTTCGCATAGTTTAAAGGATTGAAAAATTATTATTTTCTAAAAATTAGCTGTAAAACATTGCAAACTTTATCCAACTCCGTCAACTCAGTCACACCTACGGCATGCCAATTGGTTGGTAAAACCTTGTCTTATAAAAATTAACTGCGTAATAAATTGTATTAACCAAAACAAATTTTCAGCTAAAGACAACAAATAAGCAGTTAGCTTTCATTTGTCCTACTGGATTTTAATAAAAACTGAAATTAGATGTCATTTTTTCATAAAAATGAGCAATGCAATAAATTGGGGGGAGTAAATCAAAAACCATTGCAATATAATTAATTATTTAATTTATTGCTTTATATGATTTAAATTTTATGAGGTTACCTGTTATTTTGCTTATTTAGCCCTGTTTTTCAATTAGATAAAGCTAAATTAATACCCCCATGCAAAATAGTTTGGGCTGTAACACACACAATACTGCGCTATTACCTTTTAGCAAATCCTATTAATTCCCACAAGGTATTTATCAGCACCTATATCAATAAAAAATACGACTTTTGCCCAAAAAAGCCATAAACAAAGATTGCACACAAACTATCGATGTATTCTAGGCCTAAGCTAGGTGCCAATTTTTAAAGAAACTATATAAAATCATGAAGTTATTATTACAATATTTAAAGCCTTATAAGTGGATGATTTTGCTGGCATTATTACTTGCCGCCATCAACCAGTCGTTTTCAATGTTAGACCCCTATTTTTTTGGCAAACTTCTCGATCAATATGGCATGCATCCGTGGAATACAGGCTATTTTAACGATAAAAAACAATTTATTGTTACTGGTGAAAGAAGTCAAACCGACTTTATTTGGGGTGTTCTTGGCTTTTTAGGCATATTAATAAGTGTTGCAATGGTATCTAGAATCGCTAAGGCTTTTCAAGATTATTGCAGCAATGTAATAGTGCAAAAATTTGGTGCTAAAATATTTACTGATGGGTTAGAACATTCTATGCAAATGCCTTATCAAGAATTTGAAGACCAGCGCAGCGGTGAAACCCTATCGGTATTAACTAAAGTTAGAACCGATACAGAAAAATTTATCATCGCCTTTATCAATGTGCTTTTTAGCATATTAGTGGGCATTGTATTCATTTCGGTCTATTCCTTCAGATTACACTGGTCAATCATGCCCATTTATGCTTTGGGCATCGTTTGCCTATCTTTATTAACCAGTTTTTTAAGTAAGAAAATAAAAATCATCCAAAAAAATATTGTCAAAGAAACCACTTCTTTGGCTGGTAGTACCACCGAAAGTTTAAGAAACATTGAGCTCGTAAAAAGTTTGGGATTAACAAAACAAGAAATTGAACGTCTCAACAAAAACACCTATAAAATATTAGGGCTCGAATTAAGAAAAGTAAAAGGCATCCGTTCATTGAGTTTTGTTCAAGGTACTTTCGTAAATTTTTTACGACAAATTATTATGTTTACGCTTCTATGGTTGGTATTTAAAGGAAAGCTTACTGCCGGCGAAGTAATGACACTTACTTTTTATTCTTTCTTTGTGTTTGGCCCATTACAAGAAATCGGGAATATTATTTTGTCTTATAGAGAAGCCGAAGCATCTCTCAATAACTTTGATAGGTTAATGAAAAAGCCATCAGAGCCTAAACCAATAACGCCTACCCATATTGGCCATATTGAAAAGTTATCATTCAATAATGTTTTTTTTAAACACCAAACAGCACAATTCAGTGCCCTAGATGGCATTTCTTTTGATGCAAACAAAGGTGAAACTATTGCTTTTGTTGGCCCATCGGGTGCTGGTAAAAGTACTTTAGTAAAACTACTGGTTGGTTTATACCGTGTTCACAATGGCAGTATTTTATACAACGGAATAAATGAAGAAGACATTAATTTCGATGAATTAAGAAATCAAATTGGATTTGTAACCCAAGACACGCAACTGTTTGCTGGCACTATCAGAGAAAATTTATTGTTTGTTTGTCCTACTGCTACAGAATCCGAAATCATTGAAGCCTTACACAAAGCAAGTTGCCAAAACCTATTGGCAAAAGCCGATAACGGTATCGATTCGATGATTGGAGAAGGTGGTCTCAAATTAAGTGGTGGAGAAAAACAACGTATTTCAATTGCACGAGCGCTTATAAGGAAACCCAATTTACTCATTTTTGATGAAGCTACCTCTGCGCTAGACAGCATCACCGAAGAAGAAATTACCAATACCATCAGAAACATTTCTGCGCAAAAAGAACAAATCACCATTATGATTGCGCATAGACTCAGCACCATTATGCACGCCGATAAAATTTATGTTTTAGAAAAAGGCAAAGTAGTTGAAACCGGCAATCACCAACAATTGTTAGATGAAAAAGGGTTGTATTACGCTATGTGGAGACAACAAATTGGTGAAAGAAAATCGTAGAGACGCCATGCTAGCGTCTCTTATGCAATATAGCAGCGTATTTTAAAAAAAATATATTGCACAGCATTTGTATAGATACATAGACTTTTATACAATCTGTCTGCTGTTAATATATTGATGATTCAATAAAAACATGTGTGTGTACTACTCAATTACAAGAGGATACATCCACATGTTTTATGAATAAATTATTAATTTCTATTGAAACAATTTGATTATCATCCTTTGGATAAATAGCTTTATAAAAATATTTTTCATTCTTATCTTTACTTTTTTT
>CANGCK010000098.1 GCA_947452295.1 Sphingobacteriia bacterium | reverse complement strand
GTGTAGGTTAGTTGGTCTATTAATTGTGAGCTGGTTGCTATAGGTTTTTTTAACCCATACTGGTTCATACTCAAGATATTGCCATTGGCATCGTAACTTAAATTATTAGCGGTATAATTTATGCCTGAAGTACCATTAAAAATACCGTTGTAATACTGCGTAAAATTAGCCGCTGTTAATCGGTTAACCGCATCATAACTAAAATCGTACTTGCGTATTTGCCCATCGTGCACACTCTTCCAAATCATGCCCGTTATATTGCCATTGTAATTGATTGCTCCACTCCATGTGGCTGCACCTACTGTTGGTGCTTTATCGTATCCTAGTTCAAAACCAAAGTAATTACCCGCAGCAAATGTAGGGGGTGTAGTAAATGATTCTCCTAAAGCAGTAGAAGCAGTAATCACATTGCGCACATAAGCCCTAAAACCTTTATTGACGCTTTTCTTACTAAAAGACAACTTCATCAACTCGCTCAATAAAAAAAGCCACCCCGGTTGGGTGTGGCTTGAAATTGAAAATATGTGTGTTTGACTTACTTCTTTGGGGTAACCATTCGAATTAGCTGAATAATTAAATACAGGATAATCGCCCAAAAGAATCCATTTAATATGATGTACATAAAATAGCGTGTAGATTCCAACCCATCTTTATTAATATCAAATGGAAAGGTAAAGAAAGTCGATAAAATGTTGATCCATACACCTTTACTGGAAGTACTAAAAGAAAATGTCGCAAATACTGTCACAAATATCAACAACACATAGATTAGCGTAAATATTATGACAAACTTTAAAAGCTGCTTAAGTTTCATATCTAATTTTTTACTCCTTCCTTTTGAAGCCAAGTAATTATAGTTTGTATTAGCTGATTTGCAGCATTTCCCGGCCTTGCTGCATCAAAATGGTGCGCATTATCTCCTTTTCCAATGACTGGTGCACTTTGCTGAATACCTTGCAAATACTGTAATATGTCATTAGGGTTACTCAGTTTATCTCCTGAAATATCGTATCGAATAACATTTTTGATATTACTGTTTGATTTCAATTGCTTCATCAAATCAGATTTGTCAGAAATAGGGCTTCCTATCAAAACGAGGTTGTCGATAACCTGTCCACCATTAGCCAATTTTAATGCCGCTTGTGCTTGCAACACGCTACCATAAGAATAGCCAGCCATATTAAATTGCTCTCCTTCGGTCAGCGGCTTATCCTTTAGCTGTTGCTGATAGTATTCAACTGTTTTGTCGATTGTTTCATTTTGAACCGGTCTTTCTCCATATTGCGGGGCAGGAACTAATCCGCCTATGTAACTATTTTGATTAACTCCCTGGCTATATAGTTCTGTTCCTGAACTTCTATAGTTGTTTGTAAATCTCATATCAGCTAATTTTCCATTAGAGGCATCCACTCGAATGAAGTTGCTTATGCCTGCATTTTTAAATGCACTACCCCATCTGTTGATATAATTCCAACCGTCTTTATCATTGCCAGCACCTCCAATAAAGTAAACTCGTTTGCCATCGGGGTCAATTGCAACTGTCGGTCTGTTTAAAACATATACGTAAGGGCTTGCATCTGCATATTTATTTGCTAATTTATCCAGACTATGCCATCTCCCTACTTGATTATCATACATCCTCGCTCCATAATCCAACCATTCTAATCCACTACCATCAATAAACTCTTTCCCCTGTAACTCCTTACCGTTGTATTTAAACTTATTCTCCAACTTCCCCATCCCTTTACTACTTACCCCACTCATCACCAACCCGAACGGATAATAGCTCGTTGCATCTATAACAGGCGAAGATGCCGCATTATCATCTGTAATGGTCATCCTTACATTACCTAAATGATCTTTTAGGTAATAATCAAATACATAGTTGGTATTGTTATTAATTCGCGTTCTTCCCTCCTCATGCGACATAAATTGTAAAGTATCATTCTCGTACACGACGCTACCGCCATACAAAGTGGTGGTGGTTTTACTACCCTCCACGGTTTGTTTGCGCAGTTTGTTGCCTACTGCATCGTATGTATAAGTTATGGTTCCTTTACCTGCCACCGTAATTGTTTGGGGTAAATTTAAAATATTATACGCAATGTTGCTGATGTAGTTATTAGCACATTTTTTGTTTCAGCATCTATCAAAGACTTTTCATCCTTGCTTGAAAAATATTTATTAATTGTAAAACTACCCTAAATTTTGGATAACTCATTTTGCCTGTATGCATCAGCGGCTAATCTTACAACAGTATAAGCATTTATTACTTCTTTAGCTTCTGTTAGTACATCTTCAGAAGCCTTAAACCAAACCATAGGTATATCGTCTAGTTCTTTTTTTGGCAAAAACTTATAGAAATTATGAAAAGCATTTTTTGCAATAAGCTCTCTTACTTTTTCAGCATATTGAAAAAGCATTATAAGATCTTTACTGCTTTGGATTTGTTTTATTAATTCATCCTGATTGATGAATCTAGATTCTGTCAACTCTATAACAGTTAAAAAATTTATTATAGATTTTTTGTCATTTCCGTTCCACCATATATCATATGCACCTTTTACATTTACTCCATCATCATAATAAATAGACCTTTCTTCTTTAGTTAATAAAAAACTGGGTCTCTTATAACTATCGTTAGGAATATCACCCCAAGTCGCACCAATAATAGTGGTTTTAGATAAATAATAATCTGAAGTAAAAAAACTTTCATAAAACCTATGTATTGTTAATCCAAGGGTTAAATAAAGTCCTTCTTCTAACTTCTTACAAAAAAGCCCCTGCATTCCATTTTTACTATCTTTAAATTCTTTAAATCCTAATTTTTCTAACCCGGGCTTTACCTCTTTTATTAATTTTGCCTTTGAAAGTCTCATTTTAGTTTTTATTTTTCGGTCCAATATATGTTGGCGATCCTTTTTTATAATCAGGATTTTTTGGGTCATAATAAATCGTCTCAGTTTTATGTTTATTTTCCTTCATTAATTTCTCCCTAGCTCTTGCTGATTTTTGCCCTGATTGAGTATTTGGTTTAATGATAACAGCCGTTCCATCAGGCCTAACTGCATCCTTTCGTACATTCCTATCTTTTAATTCAACTTTTTTCTCTGTTTGCGCACCTTCTTTTTTAAGCTCATTTTGTATTTGCCTATGAGCCTCTTGTCCAATTTCAGCACTCTCTTTTGTTTTTGGATTTTTTGAACCCATTGTTTTCGTCATCGTAACAGCATCGTAAACTAACACACCTAAAGAGGCCAAACCACCGACAACTTCTACTCCAGCAGCAATAATATCTGCAACAGGATTTTCAGGTCCACCACCTATTATCTCTACTGCTAAGGCAACTTTTTGTGTAGCACTAAATATTTTTGAAGCTCTTGCGGTTGGATCTCCTGAAATAATTTCTGATCCTGCCTCATCACCTAGTGGATCTTTATTGCGTATCGGATTATTATCCATTGAAGAGTATGGAGTCAACATTTCTTGATTCTCAATTTTTGGATCAACCTCCCACCATCTACCAATCTGCGGGTCTAAGTTTCTAAAAAATGCATCATATATATTCAGTCCTAAATCTTCATTTAGTTCAATGCCATTGTACTTTTTATCATTCTCTAACTTATATAGGGCTTTAACACTTACCCCACTCATCACTAACCCGAACGGATAATAACTCGTTGCATCTATAACAGGCGAAGATGCCGTATTATCATCTGTAATAGTCATTCGTACATTCCCTAAATGATCTTTTAGGTAATAATCAAATACATAATTGTTATTGTTAATGCGCAGCCGTCCTTCTTCGTGTGATATAAATTGCAAAGTATCATTCTCGTACACGATGTTGCCACCATACAAAGTGGTGGTGGTTTTACTACCCTCCACGGTTTGTTTGCGCAGTTTGTTGCCTACTGCATCGTATGTATAAGTTATGGTTCCTTTACCTGCCACCGTAATTGTTT
>CANGCK010000097.1 GCA_947452295.1 Sphingobacteriia bacterium | reverse complement strand
GGCATCTTTGAAATGCGCCGGCATTACGCCAACTATTTAAAAGGCTTGCCGGGTATAAAAGACTACAGAGCCCGTTTAGTTACCTTGATGCTACAAGAAGAGATAGATGCAGTGCTAGATGAAGTTGCAGCCGCTTATAAAGGATATTCTATTGAACGAACACCCATTGAGTTGATTGATTATCACCAAAATTGCCCAATTAATTAAGCGGAATGTTTAAAGGGCTAACCATATTATTGTAATAGCCGGTTAATACGCCTTGCTCATCTATCAGGTATTTGCAAAAATTCCAACCGGGTGATTTGTTACACCATCCATTTTGACTTTGACTACTGAGCCATTCAAATACTTTATGTTGATTGGATTGCTTACCTACAACCGATTTTTTCATTAATGGAAAACTAACTCCGTAATTGATTTTACAAAAAGCAGCTATTTCATCATCCGATTTTTTCTCCTGCTCTTTAAAATCGTTGGAAGGAAAACCAAGTATTACCAATTGATTGCCATATTGTTGATGCAATGCTTCTAACTCATCATACTGGCCGGTAAAGCCGCAATCACTTGCTGTATTTACAATCAATACTTTCTTCCCTTTAAAAGAAGAGAAAAGAATGGTATCTCCATTAGATTGAATTGCTGTTAAATCATAGAATGATATTGGTGGCATTACCTTACTGATATTCAATAAAATATCATTTTTGTTTCCCATCAATTTGCCTTTCAGCATAATAATGGGATATAATGTCTTGAGTATAGACTGGCGCCAAGTCATGTTTTTTCTTTTAACCAATAATGCAGCAACCAGTAAAATTATTATTGCGAGGAGTGTTTTTTTCACTATTAGATTTTTCAATTTTGACTTTTTAAGACGCCAGCATGTCGTCTCTACTTTTGAATTTTTACTTTTGAATTTAATAAAGCTACCCAATCATCTTCTTCAACAATCCCAATTTCCCTTTAAATGGTGGATACTTTAAAGATGGATCAAACCAGGTTGGCGTTTTCATTACCGATTTTTTATGGCTGAATGTATCGAAACTTGCTTTGCCATGATAGGCGCCTGTTCCGCTAAATCCTCTACCACCAAATGGCAAATGAGGATTAGTTAAATGTAAGCTGCAAGTGTTAACACATGCACCTCCCGAAGGAACTGCATCTAACCAGGCCTGTGCTTTTTTGTTTGAGGAAGTAAATACATAAAACGCTAATGGATTTGGATTTTTAGCGATGATGGCTTTTGCTTCTTCCATGGTGCTGTAGGTAAGTATTGGCAATATTGGTCCAAAGATTTCATCTTTCATTATTGCGCTATCTAACGAAACATGGTCTATTAAAGTTGGCGCTATAAATAATGTAGCAGCATCATGTTTGCCTCCGGTAATAATATTGCCATCTTTTAAATAACTAACTACCCGGTTAAATTGTTTTTCATTAATCATCCGGCCATAACCCACTGTGTTTGCGGGTTCTGCGCCATATAATTTAACAATGGCTTTTTGCATGGCTTGCACCAATTCTTCTTTTTTACTTTCGTGCACCAAAACATAATCGGGCGCCACACACATTTGTCCTACGTTAGAGAATTTTGGAAATACAATTCGTTTTGCAGCCACGTTAATATTCGCATCGCTTTCTACTATGCACGGGCTTTTCCCTCCTAACTCTAAAGTAACAGGTACTAAATGTTCGGCTGCCATTTTATATATAATTTTTCCTACCGTAGTACTACCAGTATAAAACACATGATCAAAAGCAAAGTTATTCATCAACTCCGGAATGACTGTTGCACCATCTCCCTCTACATACAATACTTGTTCAGGTGGGAAGCAGGCAGCTATAATTTTGTTCATAATAGCAGCAGTTGCCGGTGCAAATTCACTGGGTTTTAATACTACACAATTTCCGGCAGCCAGCGCACCCATTAATGGCGTAAACAATAATTGAAAGGGGTAGTTCCAGGGAGCAATAATTAATACTACCCCCAATGGTTCTCTAGCTATTTTACTGCTCGATGGAAGGTTTAATAAATTAGTAGGCACCGCTTCCGGCTCCATCCAATTTTCTAAATTATGCAACGTGTCTTTTAATTCAGCCAAAAAAAATCCGTTTTCGGTAATCCAGCAGTCTTCTTTGCTTTTATGTAAGTCGGCATGTAAAGCCGCATAAATCCCATCTTCATGATCTATCACCGCTTGCTTTAGTTTCTTCAACTGCTGCTTTCGAAAATTAAAAGATTGAGTGGCTCCCGTTTCAAAAAAACGGCGCATATTAAATAACTGTTCAGACAAATTAGACATACCATCAATTTAGGTGTACAAGTTAAGGTAATTGACGAAGGAAATAAAAAAATATGGTTCCTTACTCCCTCTATCAAATTTCTTCTTTTGTTTTTAAAAATTTAATTATATTCATACCTTATTAATTGCTCGCTATGAACCAAAAAGAAAAAACCAAAAAAGATATGTCGCCATCGGCCAGCGATAGCTCTCCACAGTCTTCTCGCCGTTCCTTTATTCGTAACAGTGCTCTTGCTGCTGCAGGATTTTACATTATTCCCCGCCATGTAATGGGTAAAGGATTTGTTGCGCCTAGCGACAAATTACAGATTGCCGGTATTGGTGTTGGCGGTAAAGGTGAAAGTGATATCTGGAATTTCTTCCAGGGTGGTAAAGCCGATATTGCTTATCTATGTGATGTAGATGAACGCCAAATGGGTACCAGCAAATCGCGCTTCCCTAAAGCTAAAGTGTATAAAGACTTTAGAGAACTACTAGATAAGGAACATAAAAACATAGATGCTGTTTCTGTATCTACACCCGACCATATGCATGCTCAAATTGCTTTAGCTGCTATGCAGTTAAACAAGCACGTGTATGTACAAAAGCCGCTATCGCACGATATTTATGAAGCACGTATGATGACCAAAGCAGCGCACGACTATAAAGTGGTAACGCAAATGGGTAATCAGGGCTCTTCAGGAGATGGGGTTCGCCAGTTAATGGAATGGTATAATGCCGGCTTAGTTGGCGATATTCATACTATTTACTGCTATACCGATCGTCCAGTTTGGCCACAAGGTGTGGGTTGGCCAGCTAACTCTAGCCCCGTACCTGCCGGTTTAGATTTCAATCTATGGTTGGGTAATGCGCCTTTAAAAGATTATGTAGATGGATTATTGCCATTTAACTGGCGCGGCTGGTGGGATTACGGTACCGGTGCACTGGGCGACATGGCTTGTCATATTATGGCGCCTGCATTTAGCGTATTAGGATTAGGTTATCCTGTTTCAGCAGAATGTAGCGTATCCACTCGTTACTTAAGACCTTGGAACAAAGCCTATTATCCCGAAAGTTGTCCTACCTCATCACATATTACCTTAACCTTTAAAGGTCAAAACGGTAAACCAGATGTTAAATTACATTGGATGGATGGCGGTATTCAACCAGAACGCCCTGAAGAATTAGGCCCTAACGAAAAAATGGGTGATCCAGATGGCAGCAACGGTGTAATATTTGTTGGAACCAAAGGTAAAATGATGTGTGGTACTTACGGAGTAAGACCTAACTTATTACCTACTAGCAAAACCAATGAAGTAAATGTGCCTAAAACAATTGCACGTGTGCCAAATGGTGAAGCCGGTCATTATACTACTTGGGTAGATGCAGCAATTGCAGGATATGGTTCAGAAAAAGCCAAAAATCTTAGCTCTCATTTCGATATTTCAGGACCATTAACCGAAAGTGTATTGATGGGTAACTTGGCTATCAGAAGCTATGACATACAGGCTAAAAATAGCAAAGGTGATATCACTTATCCTGGTAGAAATATAAAATTGGTTTGGGATGGTCCTAATATGAAGATTACCAACTTTGATGAAGCCAACCAGTTTGTAAGAAGAAAGTATAGAGAGTTCTAAATTGATTTGTTTAAGCTCTATATAACAAAGCCCATCTAAATTAGATGGGCTTTCTCTTTCATTGGCGATG
>CANGCK010000096.1 GCA_947452295.1 Sphingobacteriia bacterium | reverse complement strand
GTCGCCATATGCATAGTACATTTCTAAACGCTCGGCTTGTCGCAACTTTGCATACTCCGGATGATACGGCAATAATGCTTTTGCCCAACTCATCGTAAACTGATCAGCAAAATATTGCGCTTCCATCCCTGCCAACTTACCCGCACTCACTTGCGCATCAACCTCGCCATTGGCCGTATAATAATTGTATGTTTGACCGTTTTCATTTAATGGCTTTTTGTACAACGCACCATTTAGTCGATCTAATTGGGTTATGTTCTATACTGTAATGATTATCTATTTAAAAACAGTTAATCATTAATAATTATGGCGTGTCCCTATCGGGTCGGGCTTTACGCTGCTACTCCTCGCTCGTACCTCGCTGCGGGGTATACGCTTCAATCCCTCACGCTGGGAATATCTTATTTTTAACAGACATTTGAAACATGAGAAATTTTTCAAGTTAAATACCCAATCAAAAATAAAATATCATTCAACCGGTATATTTAATGGGATTTTTATTTTTTAGATTCATCTAAAAAATAATGATAAATAATCTTAATTAGTCTTTTATTTTTATTTTTTCTTAAAACAATAAATTCTTTTAAGAAAATCAATTCAAAATAAAACAAGACAAATAAAATTAATAATGGTAATAAAAAATAATTCAGATTAAGATGTTCCAAATCAATCTTTCCAAATAAATTCGGAAAAATAACCCCTAAAAATGCACCCAACAAAAGCAATGTACAATTGATTGTAAATGAATATTTATATTGATTTGATTTTTTGTCAAATTCTAAATAATCAATAAATATTCTCAATTTTTCTGTATTTGTAATCCCTAACCTATTTATTTCTTCTTTAAATAATCCTAATTGAAGTTGTTCAATAGTTTTACTATCCCACTTATCGGATATTTTTAAATTAAACTTTTCATTATAATATTTATTCAATACAACAAGGGTTTTATTTCTAATATAGAAGATAGCTAAAATTAAAAATGGTATTGAAATCAGTAAAGAACACCATTTTTTTAATTTTAAATAATATAAAAAATCACCTAAAAAATAAAACCCTATTATTAATGTAATCAAACCAACTATAGACCATGACCACTTATACTTGCGATAGATAATTTCGTAGAAACTAAGTTGTTTTGATGTGAATTTTTGCAAATCGTCTATTAATTTTTTTTCCATTTTTATATATTTATTTGTAAGACTAATATCTTTATTTATGAAATTTGTAAGTTCAAGTTACAAGTTCAAAAAGGGCACTTCCTATTCGGGACTTTGCTATCATTTACCATATCCTATTTCTTTTAAATGCTCCATTGCTACACTTGCATTTGGTTTCCCTTTTAACTTTTCCATAAAAGTTTCTACAACTTGGTTTATCTTAAAATCACCTTTTGCGTTTAAGAGTATTGTTAGATATTTAAATCTGCCTATTCCTGTAGTACCCGCAAATGTTTTATTCATCCAACAATTGATTAAACCTTCATCAGATAAGCGTTTATCTATCTCTGGCATTATAACATTTTGTACAACTTCCATCACGTCGTAGACAATAGTATTTAAGTTGTTTGAAATACTAGCCTTCCACCAATAATCTGGACTACCTGACATAAACGCACCAATCCTTTCTCGCCAATAACATTGCTCAACTTCTTGTTTAACCAAATTACTATAATCACATTCAAATTACCCTAACACATCCGAATAAACACCAAAATTGATTGTAAATTTCACTATGTCTTTCGTACTTTCCCTGCTTTTCTGAAAGTTTATAACTCCATAATTTTTATCTGCATCTAAGTAAAAATTATTCCCTTTTTTATTAAACCTCATTTGCTTAAATACAGGGGCTACTAAAGTAATAAGTTCTTTAAATACATTCATATTATTTTACCAATTTGAGAGTTTTCTAACAAGCTTTACAGGATAACCTTTGGCCCAAGCCAACTATCTTTTAATTTTTGCAATGGTAGATACTTAGAGTTACCTACTTTAGTTTCTATACCTCCTAAATTAGCCCAATTATACCACACATCTAAATCCATATATCGAGATTCAAAGGGTGTTCTCTTATAGACTTCCGTTTCAACTACCCGTCCTTCTGCTCTTAATGCTGCGGCTAATTCATCTCTAAACAAATACCCGCTGTTCGATTAGCTCGAACTAATGATGTACTCGTCTTAGCAGCTACTTCTTACTTTCCTTAAATTTAAGTCCTGATAGTACCCGCAAGGACAAATTTTGATTTCTCTTTTAATACTTCTTCATTCTCGTTTTCATCAAAATCTCCAACCAATAAATTTCCATTTATAGCAACATACTCTACTCCATTTTTTAATTCAATAAAATTGTCTTCAGTATATCTCGGGTATAAAATAAAAATATTACCCAAAACCCCTCCAAAGTCTAAAAGGTAGTTAGCTTTAAATATTAAACAAGTAGCACTTATTATTTTAATGATAATTCCATTAATTATATTTTCGCCATCGGGGCTATTAAAGTCCCACGGTTCGCCAACTGATATAAAATATTTTTTTTGTTCCATAATTATTATCTTAATGGTTGCCAGTTAATCAATTTTACTTTTACAGGGTCTGTTGTCATAAATTCAGCTCCCTTTCCCATCATTCCATTTGCAGGAAGAACTTTTGTACCATTCCTCAAAAGTGTCGGATAATTTAGAATTTGAAATTCAACACTAAGTGAAGGGGCTGTGGGTAAAGCCAAACGATTTTGAGCACTCGCTGCTGATTTATATAAATCTTTTGTAAAGAATGTTTCTCCAGCCCTACCGCCTCTTAGTAATCCTGTACTTTGAACAGCCTTTAATTCTGCTTCCGACATATATCTAAAAGCATTCCCTCCCGTCTTAGCAGCAACTAAACCACCCTTGAATAATACATTTCCTGCACCTTCTCCAACTGCCATTTCTGCGATAGGTTCTACAAGATTGTTATTAAGGTTCTCGTAAGTTTTACTCATAAAAAAGCGCCCAATAGCAGTCTTCCTGCCAGTCTCCGGATCCATATAATGGTCTCGGCGTAATTGTTTTACTCGCTCACTCACCTCATCAGGAGCACTTGTTATCTGATTAGTTGAAGATGGCGGAGTAGTGGCTAAATATCGCATCATTGCCCTTGTCTGTGCTTCCCCCACCCTTCTATTAGCATCACTGATTGACGACGTCTTCATCTGCATCTCCCATTTACGGGCAAGTCCAGCCTTAATTTCACTTAAAGCTTCTGCACCATCAAGGTCACTATTTTCAATAGGGCTATTACTCGCAAATTGATACGGCGTTAGCTCTGGATATTTATTTGTAAGGGGATCAACTGACCAATTTAATCTACCTGTTCTAGGATCATATACTCGCATTCCATAATCCTGAAAATTACCTTCGCCATAAATTTCATTATCATAACGTTTACCGTTAAAGCCATTTATCAGTTGTTTACTATTATATTTCCTCCCCACCATCTCCATCCCAAACGGATAATAATCACTCGCGCACACTACCACTGCATTATACCCACTCACAACAGTATCGTTATTTTTAGTAACAGGTAATCGTTTATCACTCACTGTAACCAATACGTTCTGTAAATGATTGCTCAACTCATATATTTTTTCACCTCGTGTAAATACGCCGAGTTTAGCATCATTAAACGATGCGTTCAACTTCATTGTTTTAGGTGCAACACGCTGCGCACGCACCACACCCAACCTACTACTACCGTATAAATATGTTTCAGATTGTTGCACTAGTCCAATCTTGTTTTTGTTATACACACTTAATACATTACCACTGGCATCACGCACATACGCAACCGTATCGGTAGTAGTTTGTTTCATCACTCTGTTGCCACTTGCATCGTATAAATAATTAATTGCTCCGGTAGATTTATTGATTGAGGAAATCATCCCATACACATTCCATTTTATTGCACTAATGCCCTCTTGTTGATCGGCTATTAAATTACCGATTGCATCATAACTGT
>CANGCK010000095.1 GCA_947452295.1 Sphingobacteriia bacterium | reverse complement strand
TTGGGTGATTCAATTACGTCAACAATCCCATCATTGTCATCATCCAAATCATTTAAATCACCTACACCATCTCCATCAAAATCGGTACAGGTATTAATGGTACTTTTACTTGCATAATCATAGTAATAAACCGATTTAAACTTACCGCTTTCGGTAGCTGTTTCTAAAGTATCCACAAAACCATTGGCTCCAACAACACCTCCAATTTTACCATTGGCAGAAGATGTTTGTACCCCAGCCTCCACAATATCAAAACAACCATCTCCATCCGCATCTAAGTCTTGAAAGTTTAGCTTGCCATCTCCATCGGTATCAACCGTGCAAGTTGATGTAGGAAATGAACTCGCAGAATACGTAGCTCCATTTACATCAAAATAAAACTCAGAAGCAATACCACCCACTGTTGTGCCCGCTGCTACTCCATAAATACGATAATACTTGTATTTAGCTGCATTAGTGGCTACCGTAAATACATTAGAGTTGGTCAAAGACACGCCCCCATTAGTAGTAACATTGGTAGCATTTGCAGGGGAAGCAATTGCTGCAGTTAATAAGTTCGTCCAGGCAGCAGTAGTATCATTTGACCCCTGCAACATTAAAGTACCGGCTGTTGCTGAAAATATTTGTGTAGCACTTGTTTTTTGAATATAAATAGCATCTAATTGAACAGGAGATGCAAAAGTCATTCGAAACAGTTCCTTATTTAACTGAGCTTGGGCTGAAGTTAACTGCACAGCCGCAGTGGTTAAACCCACATTGTCGGTTAAAGCAGCAAACTTGTTATTGGGAGCTGTAGTATTTAATGTAGAGCTAATGGTTACTCCAGCCGCTTTAGCGGTTGTATTCCAGTCATCCGGCTTAAAGAAGCAACCGGGCGCTTCTGCTACATCCAATATGCCATCATTGTCGTCATCAATATCAATAGAGTTGATGATACCATCTCCATCAAAATCATCGCCAGAGGCAGTTCCACCAACGGTTTGCGCATTGGCCACTGCCGACAATAGGCAAAATAGCAATACCAATAAAACTTTGTTGATGGATAATTTTTTTTGTGTAAATGATAGCACAGAATTAGTAAGCAAATAGATTCTTGCAGACCAATTAATTGGCATAGAACGCTTCATAAGCAGTGGTTAATTCAATGGATATTAATTTCTCCGTTTTACGGACTTTTTCTCATTGCGAATATATTAGTTAAATTAGACAATTTAAGGTAGAATTAATTCTATAAAAGTATAAATACTTGGATTTCAAGCATTTATACTTTTATTTATTTTATTTTATTAAAATATCATAAAATAATATGTAGACATATTGTTAACAAACTATCCTAAAAAAAATGAGCCACCGAAACAACGGTGACTCATTTTTTTTAGGATAGTTACGCTTAGAAAACTATCATATATTATCTATTTGTACAATCTAACTTCTACTCGTCTATTCTTCCATGAATCATCTGAGTTTTTATCAGTTACAACAGCTGGTTTGGAGCTACCATAGATAATTGTTTTTATTCTAGATAAATCAATATTATAACTCACAAAATAATTCCTTACTGTAGCAACCCTTAATTCCGATAATTTACGATCGAAAGTAGCATCACCTTCATTGTCAGTATGACCTGTTAAAACACATCTGTACTCTTTAAACGCCCTCATCAAGTCTTTCAATCCTGATAATGTTCCAAATGAATTACTTAAATCGTATTGTCCAACATTAAAATAAACAACAAATAAAATAGTATCTCCTAATCCCTTACCCTGTGCTTTGCCGTCATCCATAGCATTATCTTCTTTTCCAAGATATTCATTATTAATTTCCGTTTGAATAGCATTTATGCGTCTATTAACGCTTGGATTGGACAAGTTCTCGGGTTGTTCAATATCTTTAGAGTAATATGTTGCAGGATCTACATATTCCGAATTCAATACATCCCACTTTTTACGTTTATCTTCTGATACAAATATTTCAGATCTTCTATTGGCTAACTGCTCTGTTACATTATACCTTCCTTCCTCACATTGTTTTACTAAATAGTTTTTACCATAGTGACTTTCAACTATTCTACCAGCGGCAATACCCATATCTTTTAAATATCTAGTAACAGCAGCTGAACGTTTATTAGACAATTTAATATTATAATCAATATCGGCAGAACAGTCTGTAAATGATCCGATAACTGCATTCAGCTCTTTTCGTTGTTTCATCTGCACTACTAATTCATTCAATACAGCTTTGTCATTCTTGGTTAAGAATGATTTATCTAAATCGTAATACACAACAAATTTCTTAGCAGTAGCTGGAGTCACTTCGTTTTCAATACCTCTTTCTGTTCGGCTTACAACACCTTGTTGTTCTTCAGGTACTATTTCTTCAGGTATTGTCACTTCAGGCGCTGGTGCAACATCTAATTCACCCATATCCTTATCACCACCTTCGGTAATTACATCTTTTGACATGGTATGACCATTTTTATCGTCTATTTGTAATTGATACCTATTAAATGGCCGTCCTTTTAAACTGTATTGACCCATTGCATCGGTTACTGTACTATCAACCACCCGCTCTTTATCGATACTGTACAACTTCATTGAAACACCTTCCTTCGTAACTTTATTCACTAAAGTTTTTCCTAGAATTTTTATTTGCTTCGCATCATATTCATATTCAAACACATCATCACTTCCATAACGGTTAGAGCTAAAATAACCGCCCTCTCCTTTTCTACTATATCCTAAATCATCTCTCGAACTATTAATAGGTGCGCCCACATTATCTACTACATTTTCATTGGGTAAATACCTAAACACATCTAAACCACCTAAGCCACCATGACCATTTGAACTAAAATACAAGACCCCTTCGTAAAACGTTGGGAACAACTCATTTCCGGCAGTATTAATTGTTTCACCTGCATTAATAGCCGGTCCCCACTTGCCATCCGATTCTTTTTCTGAATAATAAATATCCGTACCTCCAAAACCACTTTCCTGATCTGATGAAAAATACAATCTACTTCCATCATCAGTTATCGCAGGATGAAAAATCGAGGACCCTTTTTCATTGATATTTAATTTCTTGAATTTATTCCAATCACTTTTGCCGCTTCTTTTAGCTGTCCAAATTTCTAACTGACTAATCCCATTTTTTACTTTTTCATTTTTAGTGAAATACGCTTCTTTGCCATCTTTAGTAAATGTAATTGATCCATAATTTCCTTTTGCTTTAAAGCTATTGTCTAACAATGGAACATGCATTTGTTCTTTGTAATTATAGTCTTTGAAATCAAATCTTGGATTAAACACATTATTGTCATTTACAGATGAATTGGTATAATCTGAAATGCTTTTTCTGATTTTTTTATCAGACCAAACAGAACTTTGAATTTCATTCACGCGCAAATTTTGTCTGGTAGATTGAAAATACAACCGGGTAAATGACTTACCATCCCATCCAAACTCGTCTCTTTTTCTTACTTTTTTTCCTCTGTTAGATTCAAATACAAATCCACTATCAAGTATAGAAGGACTATACTCATTCATGGGTGTGTTTACTTTTAGGTAATACAACTTATAATCTACCGTATCTTGGAAATACGCTGTATAATTATAAAATCCTCGTTGACGAGTTTTATATAATTTGTACGTAATACTGGTAGTGTCAACATTGTCTCCAACAAGTAAAGTATCGTATGCTTTTACTGCTTTTTCATATTGGCCGATTGTTGCATACAATTCTGCCAAAATATTATCATTAACCCCACCCAGTTCAAATGCTTTTTCATAGAAATAAACAGCACTGTCGTATTGGTTGTTGATTTTATAACAATACCCTAAGTCTTTAAATGCATCTGCATCATCCGGATGATTGGTTACATGACGCTTATAGAAAGGAATTGCATATGCATAACGCATATTACCAAATTCCCTTTTTGCCACCACAATTGCTGAGTCGCGGCCACCTTTATTTGCCATGCTTAACATTGGCAAACACAATAATATTATTACTATAATCTTCTTCATGAGCTTATGTTTATTGATTTTAGCCTCATGGAATTCGCCAATGAATACTCTTCGTTAACAATGAATTCCCATTGTTGGCTCATTTCATATACTAAAAGAATCTGGTAGAT
>CANGCK010000094.1 GCA_947452295.1 Sphingobacteriia bacterium | reverse complement strand
TATTTCAGTAATATATAGTTAATAATTGGTGTTCCCCTCCGTATTATGGGAAAATAAAGCAATCTTTGCGGTTATGAGTTCCCCTTTACCAAATATTCGGCACCAAAGCAGGGCCGATTTAGAAGCCTATTTTAACAGTATTGGCGAAAAAAAATTTCGTTTAAACCAGCTACAGGAATGGATTTGGCAGAAACATGCCCATAGTTTTGAGGCAATGAGTAACCTAAGTAAAGAACTTAGAACCAAACTTTCCAGTGATTTTTCTCTCCCTGCATTAAAAGTAAATGCTACCCAATATAGTACCGACGGAACCATTAAAAGCCGTTTTACCACTTTTGATGGTCATAATATAGAAGGAGTGCTTATTCCTACAGATGAACGAAAAACTGCTTGTGTTTCTTCACAAATAGGTTGCAGCCTTAGCTGTAAGTTTTGTGCCACCGGCTATATGGATAGAAAGAGAAACCTCACTTACGATGAAATTGTAGACCAAGTTGTTTTAATCAACCAACAAAGTGAAAAGGCTTACGAAAAAAAACTCACCAATATTGTATTCATGGGTATGGGTGAACCATTGATGAACTATGGCAACGTAATGAGAGCTATTGAGCGCATTACTTCCGAAGATGGTTTATTTATGAGTCCGAGAAGAATCACCGTTTCTACCGCAGGTGTTGCCAAACAAATTAAAATGTTGGGAGATGATGAAGTTCGGTTTAAATTGGCGCTTTCCTTACATGCACCCAATGATGAGAAGCGCAACCAGATCATGCCCATCAATGAAACCAACAATATTAAAGTGTTGATTGAAGCACTCAATTATTTTTATAAGAAAACAGGGAATGAAATAACACTGGAATATATTTTATTTAAAAACCTAAACGATTCTGCTAAAGACGCAGAAGAACTCACCAAAGTATTCCGACAAATTCCGGCCGACTTAATCAACATCATAGAATACAATAGTATTGATGCTTTTAAGTTCACCAAACCGGATGAAGAAGATGTACAAAATTTTATGAATATTTTGGCTGCTAACAAAGTGAATGCGCGCTTAAGAAGAAGTAGAGGCAAAGACATAGATGCAGCCTGCGGACAACTAGCGAATAAAAGTCAAAATTAAAAAATTTTGACTTTTGACTTTTAAAAACCCTGTTGTAAAACAGCAAACTAAAAAAACATGCAAAAAAGAACCGACAATTTCAGCAAATTTACCAATCAGAAAAAAGGTAGTGCTATTAAAGAGGCCATGCGCCAAGAAAAGCGAAAGGTAAAGGCTGAAGCCCGCGCAGCGGGTGAAGAAATGAGGGAGAAGAAAAAAGCCAAAGCACGTGGCGAAGTATGGGAAAAGCCCGAAGAGAAGCGAATTAAAAACACATCGAAAGGTGCGGCCATTAGACCTGAAAAAGAAGTTACAGAAAGGTCAAACAAACCCACTTTTACTAAAAGAGAAAACAAAGGAAATACTTCCCAACCAATTACGGCAACAAATGCTCCACGTTTTAAAAAAACTGATGCTTCAGAAGCAGAAGAACAAATGCCACTCAACAAATTCATTGCCCATGCAGGAGTTTGTGGAAGAAGAGAAGCCGCAGAGTTAGTAAAAGCCGGCAAAGTAACTGTAAATGGCGATAAAATATTTGAACCGGGTTTAAAAGTTACCCAGTCAGACAAAGTAGTTGTAAAAGGCAAAGCTGTTTTCTTACAAAAAAATTCGGTGTACATTTTATTAAACAAGCCCAAAGACTTTATCACCACTGCAAATGATCCGCAAGGCCGAAAAACGGTGCTCGATTTAATTAAACATGCTACACCAGAAAGAGTATATCCCGTAGGTAGGTTAGATAGAAATACTACCGGCGTATTATTACTTACCAATGATGGAGAATTGGCGCAAAAGCTTACCCACCCTTCGTTTGAAGTAAAGAAAATTTATGAAGTTACACTCGATAAGCCGGTAACTAAAAAGGATTTAGATTTAATTGTGAGTGGCGTAACATTAGAAGATGGTTTTGTAGCAGCCGACTCAGTTGGTTATGCAGATACTAAAACAAAAAATGTAGTAGGTATAGAAATTCATAGTGGACGAAATAGAATTGTAAGAAGAATATTTGAACATTTAGGGTATGATGTAAAGGCGCTCGACAGAGTGATGTTCGCCAATCTTACTAAAAAAAATGTAGAAAGAAGCAAATGGCGTTTTTTAAACGAAAAAGAAGTGCGTTTACTTAAATTCATGAACAAATCATTCATTAGAAAAAACAAGACAGCCGAATAACTTATGCAGTTAGATATATTATTTGAGAACGAAGACTTTATTGCTATTAACAAGCCTTCTGGGTTATTAAGTATTCCCGATAGAATGGGGCAAGAAATTTCTTTAAAAGACCTCCTAAAACAAAAATACGGGAATATTTATACTGTTCATAGAATAGATAGAGATACCAGCGGCATCATCATTTTTGCTAAGAATGAAGAATCGCATAAAACACTGTCTCAACTATTTGAAGGGAGGGATATGCAAAAATTTTATGTTGGGCTGGTATATGGCCAAATGATGAATTCTCAAGGAACTATTGATGCAGCAATAATGGAACATCCTGGCAAGGCCACAAAAATGCTCACGCATGTAAAAGGGAAGCCCTCACTAACCGACTATGAAGTGTTATCATCTTTCAGGTTATATTCATGGGTACAATTTCAGATACATACAGGAAGAACGCATCAAATTAGGGTACATATGCAACATATTGGCCACTCTATTGTGTGTGATGAAATATATGGTGATCCTAAACCAATATTATTGAGTGCCATTAAAAGAAATTTTAAACTGGCTAAAGTTGCGGATGAAGAACGACCAATATTATCAAGATTGGCATTACATTCCTTCCAATTAAATTTTGAATTTAAGGGTCAGCCTTATAATTTAGAAGCACCCATTCCTAAGGATTTAAGAGCGCTGCTGCAACAATTAAAAAAATGGAAAGGATAGAGAGACGCCATGCTGGCGTCTCATTTAATCAATGGCGTCTCTACAGTGCCGTTTTTCATCACAAATTTAACCCGGCTCATGCTGGTAATGTCTTTAACCGGATCACCATCTACAGCAATTATATCTGCCAACTTATCTTTTTCAATGCTACCAATTCTATCGTCACCCAAAAGATCTGCTGCATTCACAGTAGCCGTTTTAATGGCTTCTAAAATAGGCATCCCGGCTTCTGTCATATAAATAAATTCCATCCAGTTTTTGCCGTGTGCATATACACCAGCATCGGTTCCGAAAGCAATTTTTACGCCCCGTTTATAAGCTTTGGCAAATGTTGCCTGAATAAAGTTGCCCACTACCAATGCTTTGGCTCTAACAATTTCAGGGTAATAGCCGGGCTTTTTAGCGGAGTCGGCAGATGACTTACCAGCAATGATGGTTGGCACCAAATAAGTACCTTTTTGCTTCATCAAATCCATCACTTCTTCCGACATATATGTACCATGTTCAATAGAACTTACTCCAGCTAATACAGCACGTTTCATGCCTTCTGCGCCATGAGCATGTGCAGCAACTTTAAAGCCATAGTCTTTGGCCGTTTCTACTATAGCTTTTACTTCAGACTCGGTAAACTGAGCACCTTTGCCATCTTTAGCCATACTTAACACCCCACCTGTTGCCGTAATTTTTATTAAATCAGCCCCTTCTTTATATCGCTGACGAACTGCTTTAGCACAATCATCTACCCCATTTACAACACCATCTTTTGGACCGGGATCGCCCATTAAATCGCTGCGATAATTATTGGTCGGGTCGGCATGACCGCCCGTTGTACCAATGGCAATACCTGCCGTATAAACCCTGGGGCCAACAATCCAACCTTTGTTAATTGCATTGCGCAACGAAATGTTTGCGCCAGTACCCCCTAAATCACGAACAGAAGTAAAACCACTCATTAGTGTTTTATGCGCAAATACCACCGATTGAAACGCATAATCACTCACATTCCAGGTAAAGCCATTTAAATAATTGGTAGGCCCTACTTCACTTTCTATATGCACATGCATATCAATTAAACCCGGCATTACAGTTAACTTAGTGAGGTCTATCACTTTATCATTTTCAGAAGATTTGGTATATCCTTTCTGAATATCAATGATTTTAGCGCCCTCTGTTACAATGGTCATTTCTTTTAGTACAACTTGATTTTTTACATCAATTAACTGACCACAATG
>CANGCK010000093.1 GCA_947452295.1 Sphingobacteriia bacterium | reverse complement strand
TTATGATGTTTGTGATGATTGGTTGAATCAAAGAATTAGTGAAAATTGTTTAAAATACAATATCAGTTTACATAAATTCCCTACCCCTCTTTTTATTAATACTGAAAAAGACTTAGTGGATTATTTTGGAACAAAGAAAAAATATTTTCTATCAGATTTTTATATACAACAACGCAAAAAGTTAAACATACTTATAGATGAAAACAACAAACCAGTAGGTGGAAAATGGAGCTTTGATGCAGAAAACAGAAATAAATATCCAAAAAATCAAGATCCGCCATTTGTCAATTTTCCGATTATCCAATCTTTTTACGAAGAAGCTATTAATTATGTAAATACCTACTTTGGAAACAATATTGGCAATATTTCTACAACATTTATTTTACCAATAACACATGAAGCCAGTGAAGCCTGGCTGCTTGATTTTTTAGAAAACCGATTTGCTGATTTTGGTGCGTTTGAAGATGCAATAGTATTCAATGAAATTATTTTAAACCATAGTGTATTAACCCCAATGCTTAATATTGGTTTATTAACTCCGTTACAAATTATAAATGCTACAATAAATTATTCAGCCAAACATGCTATATCATTAAATAGTTTGGAAGGATTTATCAGGCAAATTATTGGTTGGAGAGAATTTATAAGAGGTGTATACTTATATAAAGGGAAACAAGAAAGAAGTACAAATTATTGGAAATTTACAAAAAAAATTCCTTCCTCTTTTTACAACGGCACTACAGGGATAGCGCCAATAGATGCGACTATTAAAAAGGTGTTAGCAACAGGGTATTGCCATCATATAGAAAGGTTAATGATACTTGGCAATTTTATGTTGTTAAATGAGTTTCACCCAAATCAAGTGTACCAGTGGTTTATGGAGCTTTTTGTTGATGCTTATGATTGGGTGATGGTTCCAAACATATATGGTATGAGCCAATTTGCCGATGGTGGGTTAATGGCTACAAAACCCTATATAAGTGGAAGCAGTTATGTATTAAAAATGAGTAATTACAAAAAAGGGGATTGGTGTGAAATTTGGGATGCCTTGTTTTGGCAGTTTATGAATAAACATCGAACATTTTTTTTAGCAAATCCAAGATTGGGCATGTTAATAAAAACCTATGATAAAATGAGTGATGACAAAAAAGAAAAATTACATAAAACTTTATCTAATTGGTCTTTAATTGAAAATGAAGATGTTATGTAATAGCTTGATTTGCTTTTCTATAGTATATTTTTTTTCAGCGATGCAACGGCTTTTTCTAATGTTTCTTCTTTTTTAGCAAAACAAAATCGCAATACTTTATTATCATCTCCATTTTGGTAAAAAGCTGATACCGGTATAGTTGCTATTCCACATTCTTTGGTTAAACGTATGGCCAAGTCTTTATCGGCCTCGTTGCTAAAACCTGCATAGCTGTAACACTCAAAATAACTGCCATGAGAAGGAATACAAGTAAAGGGCGTATCAGCCATCAACGCTCTGAAATAATTTCTTTTTTGCTCTACAAAACTTCCCAAGGTTAAATAAGCTTCCTTATTATTTAAATATTGTGCCAATGCTACTTGCTTTGGCGTATCACAGGTAAAGCAATTAAACTGATGTACTTTTCTAAACTCTTTCATCAAAAAAGATGGTGCTATACAGTAGCCCAACTTCCATCCTGTACTATGATAAGTTTTACCAAACGAATAACATACAAAACTCCTTTCAAACAATTCGGGAAAACGCAAAATACTTTGATGAGCTATTCCATCAAATATTAAATGTTCATATACTTCATCGCTTAAAATCAATACTTTGGTTCCACGAACTATCGATGCAAGTTCATTCATGTCGTTTTCACTTAACACAGCGCCAGTTGGGTTATGGGGTGTGTTAATCATAATCATGCGGGTACGTTCATTCATTGCATTACGAACTTCATTCCATGGAATATTGTATTGGGGAAATTGCAATGAAATTCTAACTGCCTTTGCGCCATTTATTTCTATATTAGGTATATAACTATCATAAGCTGGTTCAAAAACAATCACTTCGTCACCTGGCTGTAGTACGGTAGTTAATGCAGTATAAATTGCGTAAGTACCACCCGGTGTTATCGTAATATTTTCATCGAGATGTAGTTTTGCTTGATATAATTCGGTAGCCTTATTGGCCAATGCCTCCCGCAATGCGGGTAATCCATTCATATGCACATATTGATTATATCCGTCTTTCATGGCTTTATTTACCAAACTAGTAAGTTCTTCGCTCATTGGAAAATCGGGAAAGCCTTGCCCTAAATTAACTGCATTGTGTTCAACTGCCAGCTGACTCATCACCGTAAAAATTGTGGTGCCAACATTGGGTAATTTTGAATGGATAATTGGTTGCACAAATAAATTGTTTTATTGTGCAACAAGATAATCAATTTGTAAAAAACTATAGGTTATGGCTGTAATAAATTGGCTAATCGTTTCAACTCTACTTCAGCTATTTTAGCGGAATACGCAAGATTTACCATTCGATATGCTTCGTTTTCAAAACTTTGCTGGGCTATTTTTACATCAACAATGGTAGCTTGACCCAATTCGAACTTTTGCATAATTAAACTCAATAATTGAGCAGATAATTCATAATTAGTTTTTGCAGTTGCCAATTGTGTTAAAGATGTTTTATACAATTGATAGGTTTTAACTGCGTTTGTCTCTGTAGCTAATAACAAATTGTTTTTTTGTACTTGGGCAGAACGAGTATTGATACTTGCAATTTGTTGTTGCTTTTTATTGATCGATCCATTATATATAGGTACAGATAAATTTATGCCAACGGTAGGGCCAAAACTCTGGTTGGTTAAAATAAATCCGGCAGCACTACTAGTATTGCTTAAGCTATAACCCGCTGTTGCACGCAAAGTTGGCGCACGCAAAGCAGCAGCTTCTTTTTCTAATAATTCGTTGATTTTAATTTGTTGATCAGCGGCAATAATTTGTGGATGTTTTTCCAATAAAGATTTTACTTGATCAAAGGTTATTGTTGGGTCAACTATAATTGTATCTTGAATAGTGATTAATGAATCGGGTCGAGCAAAAATCAAATTCAATAAATCGGACTTACCCTGATCGATAATTAATTGCTGTGTTTGTTGCGATTGAATTAATGCATTTAGATCTAACTGAGCTTGAAATAAATCGGCATTATTGGCCATGCCCACTTCCTTTCTACTTTGTAAAATATCTATTCGTTTTTTAGCAACTTCTATCGATTGAAAAATGGTTTTTAAAAAATTTTGTTGACGAACTACATCATAGTAGCGTGTTATTACGCTTGCCAATGTGTTTTGTATTTGTGCATTTAGCAATGCTACTTGCTGGCCTTGTAATTCTTCTAATCTTTTTTTAGTGGCCTTTACCCGCATGCCATTATACAGCAATATACTTCCGGTAACAGAAGCCGATAAGTTATTTGCAGCTACTCCATTGCGTTTTACATCACGAGAAGGGTCTGGAAACTTTTGGTTGATACTGGTAACTTGCTCGTTATCTGTTGCTTGTGCGGTTACAATCGGCATTCCTCCGGCAATAGCAATGTCGTTATTAATTGTAGCTGCATCTACATTATTTTTAGCTAGTTGAATATTGTAGCTGTTTTTTAAAGCAGTTGCAATAGCATCGGGCAATGATAACCTACTTTGTGCATTAGCACCTAGTGTTATGGTTGAAACCAATAAAAGTGATAGCAAGTTTTTATTCATCATACTGCATAAAATTATGCGAGGATTATTGAATAACCGTTTTTTTTACACGAATGGATTAGCCGGTTACCAAAGTACCCACGTTTGCACCCTCTACTACTTTTAATAAATTGCCTTTAGAGTTCATATCGAACACAATAATGGGTAATTTATTTTCCATACAAAGGGTAAAGGCGGTCATATCCATTACTTTCAGGTTTTTACTGATACAGTCTTGGAAGGAAATTTTTTCGTATTTAGTTGCGGTGGGATCTTTTTCCGGATCGGCTGTATAAACACCATCCACCCTGGTACCTTTTAAAATCACATCTGCTTTCATTTCAATGGCCCGCAAAGAGCCGGCTGTATCTGTGGTGAAATAAGGGTTTCCGGTGCCAGCGCCAAAAATCACTACACGACCTTTTTCGAGGTGACGGAGAGCTTTGCGGCGTATATAGGGTTCTGCTACAGCTTCCATATTAATGGCACTTTGTAAACGGGTGTATACGCCAATTTTTTCGAGCATAGCCTGCATAGCCATCGCATTAATAACGGTTGCCAACATACCCATATAATCTCCATGAGCACGTTCAATACCACTATCCGCCTCATTCATACCGCGGTAAATATTTCCACCACCAATAACTATAGCTACCTGAACTCCCAAATCGGTTACTAA
>CANGCK010000092.1 GCA_947452295.1 Sphingobacteriia bacterium | reverse complement strand
TCGGGCGAGTGGTAAGAGTAAGGAATGGCAATAAGGGCGGCCAGGTGAAGCACATGGGTACAATTGGTCATGGCTGCTTTAACCCCATAAGGGTCGCGGATATCGCCGGCAAACACTTCAAAATTCCCTTTAACAGCTGGATCGCACTGATCTAACCATCCCCAAGAATTAAATGAATTGTAGTAAACAAATGCACGAACATCAAAGCCTTGTTTAACAAGCATTTCAGTTAAATGAGATCCGATAAAACCATCGGCACCGGTAACTAATATTTTCATTTGTTTATTTTTATTGAATTGAAAACGCCCGCATGGCGTTCCTACATTATGATTTTATTGCTATAGGTGCAAAAATATCGTAAGATTTACATCTAAAACGATAAAACCTTATCAGCTTATCATAAAAACGGGCTAAAAAATTTACTTTTGCCCTCAAATTTCATTTTCATCATAAAATAACACCAACAGGTTATGCAGAAGGGACCAGTTTCACAGTTTATACAACATCATTACAGGCATTTTAATGCAGCGGCGTTAATAGATGCGGCCAAAGGATATGAAACCCATTTGTTAGAGGGAGGTAAAATGCTGGTAAGTTTAGCCGGTGCGATGAGTACGGCAGAGTTGGGCATTAGTTTGGCAGAAATGATCAGACAAGATAAAGTAGCTATTATAAGCTGTACTGGTGCTAATTTGGAAGAAGATATTATGAATTTGGTAGCGCATAGTCATTATAAGCGAGTACCTAATTACAGAGATTTAAGTCCGCAAGAAGAGTGGGATTTATTAGAGAATCATTACAACCGCGTTACCGATACCTGTATACCGGAGGAAGAAGCATTCCGCCGTTTACAGAAACATATTTATAAAGTATGGAAAGATGCCGATACAGCAGGCGAGCGTTATTTTCCGCATGAGTTTATGTACAAAATGTTGTTGAGTGGCGATTTACAGCAGTATTATGAAATAGATCCAAAAAACAGTTGGATGTTGGCAGCGGCAGAAAAGAACTTGCCAATAGTTGTTCCAGGATGGGAAGACAGTACCATGGGAAATATTTTTGCATCGTATATAATAAAGAATGAGTTGAAAGCCAGTACGATGAAGAGTGGTATTGAGTATATGGTATGGCTAACGGAGTGGTACAGAAATAACAGTGGTGGTAAAGGGGTAGGATTTTTTCAGATTGGAGGAGGTATTGCCGGAGATTTCCCAATATGTGTAGTGCCGATGATGTACCAGGATTTAGAGTGGCATGATGTACCATTCTGGAGTTATTTTTGTCAGATCAGTGATTCTACCACCTCTTATGGCTCCTATTCTGGAGCAGTGCCTAATGAAAAAATTACCTGGGGTAAGTTAGATATTCATACACCTAAGTTTATAGTAGAATCAGATGCAACGATTGTTGTGCCGTTGATATTTGCCTATTTGTTGGGGTGGTAGGGTTAAATGACAATTGATAATTGGTAATTGACAATTGATAATGGATGATCTATAATTAATTGAACCAGAAGGGTATTCGAGTAAAATCGGGTACCCTTTTTAATTTTCCCCCCTTGGAGGGGGAGCTCAGACCGGGGTGGTTATTTATATAAAACCAAACTCTCCTCGTAAAAATAAGCTAATAATTACCTAAAATATTCTTTAATCTAACAAAAATGTAAAAATAAGCTATAAAATAAATACTTATTTTTACATTTAGGTAATAATAAGAAAAATAATGAGTTTTAATACGGTTATTCCTACCGCTAAAAGAATAGAGCGTTTGCAGTATGAAAATCCCTGGTGGAATTCAGGCCAGGTACAACAATCCTATGCCAACATGTCTAGAAGACTCTATTTTAAGCTGTTTTATCCTTTTGTAAAGGAAATAGACATAAAACGTGCTGTGGTATTAATGGGGCCACGTAGAGCAGGTAAAACGGTAATGATGTTTCATGCTATTCAACAATTAATAGAAGAAAAAGTACCCCCACAAAAAATATTTTTTATTGGTATCGACAATCCTATATACATGCAGTTAGGATTGGAAGATATTTTATTAATAGCTAAAGATGCGGTACAATTAGAAAGCGTGGAAGGTTGTTTTGTTTTTTTTGATGAAATACAATATTTAAAAGATTGGGAACGTCATTTAAAAGTATTGGTTGATTTATACCCCAATACAAAATTTGTAGTTTCCGGTTCGGCCGCCGCTGCACTAAAACTGCAAAGTTCAGAAAGTGGGGCAGGCAGGTTTACTGAATTTATGTTGCCACCGCTTACCTTTCATGAATACATACATCTTAAAGGGTTGAATCATTTGGTGCAATCCAAAACCGTTATTTATAGCGGCAGAGAAGTGCCTTTTTTTACTACGCACGATAACAAAGCGCTGAACAAAGAATTTTTTCATTACCTCAATTTTGGCGGGTATCCGGAAGTGGTGTTGTCAGAAAAAATTCAAAGTGATATGGGGCGATATGTAAAAAGCGATATAGTTGACAAAGTATTGTTGCGAGATTTACCTAGCTTATATGGCATTAAAGATGTGCAAGAACTCAATAGTTTCTTTAGCTATCTGGCCTATAACACAGGCAATGAATTTTCTTTTGAAAATTTATCAAAGGAAAGCGGTATTCAAAAAGAAATTATAAAAAAATATTTAGTTTATTTGGAAGCTGCTTTTTTAATTAAGGTAATTCAGAAAATAGACGATACGGCTAAAAAATTTAAACGTATCAGTCACTTCAAAGTATACCTCACCAATCCGTCTTTGCGAACGGCTTTATTTTCTCCCATAGAGCAAACTGATCAGGAAACAGGTAATATGCTAGAAACAGCTATTTTTTCTCAATGGATGCATAGAGAAAATTTAGATTTAAAATATGCACGTTGGAAAATGGGTCGTGCAGAAGGTGAAGTAGATATGGTATTAATCGATCATAAATTGTTTAAACCACAATGGTGTGTAGAAGTGAAATGGAGTAATCGATATGTAGAAAGTCCCCATGAATTAAAAAGCTTGCTTCATTTTTGCAATCAAAATAAACTAACGGCTTCATTGGTTACAACAATTGATCTCACAGGAAATACCACCATTAATAATTTGCAAATTACTTTTGTGCCGGCTGCAATTTATGCCTACAATATAGGTGTTGTTACTATCGAACAAAAGCCGAACTGGATGAATGATTCGTATTGATTTTTGTAGGAACCCTTCTATTTTCAAAAAATCAATTGATCAATTTTTTGGTGAGTTATTTGATGAGCAAACGCTTACACTTTTACAACAATAATTCCTCCCCGTTAAAAAACAGTCCATGTTGCGTATAAATACGTGTGCATTGGAATAGTCTATACAATACCTTACTGCGGTTAAAATTACGTGAAGAAATGTAAACGCAAAATTTACAACATCTCATAATGGATTAATCTCAAGGATGTTTAATTATAAAAATTAATTAACAGTTACTGTCAATTAAAAAATATTATATTTGCAATGAAAATCATTTTTAGGGATAAAAAACTTGCTAAATCAACTAAAGATTATAGAAAATGTTGTCGATTAATGGGTGAAAAGAGATCGAAGTTTTTAGCATTAAGGTTGAATACATTGAGAGATGCTGCCACATTGGAAGAAGTAAGAAACATGCCCGGAAGATTTCATGAACTTATGGGAGATAGAAAAGGTCAATGGGCTTGTGATTTAGATCATCCTTACCGCTTATTATTTAGACCTTTAGAAACACCTATACCCGTTAATAAAGATGGCCAATATATATGGGTACAAATACTTGGCGTTGAAATAACTGAAATAGTTGATTATCATTAAATGTATTACCATGAATATAAAAAATGAATACATACCTTCTATAATTTTCCCTCCCGGCGAAACACTAAAAGAAAAGTTAGAAGAAATGAATATGGGGCCTAAAGAATTTGCGCTACGTACCGGAAAGCCCGAAAAAACAATCATAGCAGTGTTACAAGGCAGCAGTGCTATAACGGCAGATATGTCGGTACTATTTGAACAAGTAACTTTAATACCGGCACATTATTGGTTAAATCACCAGCGGCATTATGATGAGTTTGTTGCAAAAGGTAAAAGAAAAAAAATCATTCAACAATCGGTTCAATGGGCTAAACAATTCCCTTTGGCCGAAATGATTAAAAAACAATGGCTTCCTCAGGTTAGCACGGTACAAGATAAAACAGCTGCACTGCTTAATTTTTTTGGCTTTTCATCGCATACCGCATGGAAGAAATATTATTTTAAACAACAACTGAAAGTGGCATTTAGCATCTCCTTAGAAAAAACCAATGAGCCGTATGCTATTTCTGTTTGGTTAAGAAAAGGAGATTTACAGGCCGCACAACTTAATGCCGGACCATATTCCAATAAAAAATTAAAGGAAGCATTGCCTTCTTTAAAACAATTGATGGCTAGTCAGTCGCACAATTTTTTTCAACACCTGCAAGCCATTTGCTTGTCTGCAGGCGTAAAAGTTGTGCATACACCTGCTATAAAAAAAGCACCTATTGCAGGCGCTACCCGATGGATTAATGATACCCCTATAATTCAACTATCCTCGCATTACAAAAGAAACGATCATTTTTGGCATACTTTTTTTCATGAAATAGGGCATGTGCTTTTACATGGTAAAAAAGCTATTTTTTTAGAGGAAGTGGCTTATGCCAACAAAGACCAAAACAAAGAAAAAGAAGCCGATGTTTTTGCGCATAAATATATATTAACAGCGGCGGATGAAGAAGCAGTTAAAGCTGCCATACTAAAAGATAAAAAAGATATTGCTCATTTAGCTAAACAATTAAATACAAGTCCGGCAATTCTTGTAGCAAAACTGCACCAGGAAAAGCGCATCAACGCATCATGGGTAAAAGAATGGATTCATCCAATTGTTTTTGAATAATATAGCCCTGCAATTTGTACCAATTTCATAAAAATGTATTACCTTAATACTGTAGTATAGTTTGCAATACTGCCTATCCAATATTTTTTAAAAACAAGTTAAACTGGTTTTAATTAACCAGTTAGCGATATTGTTTCGGAT
>CANGCK010000091.1 GCA_947452295.1 Sphingobacteriia bacterium | reverse complement strand
TATTTATATAAACTAGAATTACAAAATGAGTAAAACAATTTTAATAACGGGAACAAGTCAGGGCATTGGACATGCATTAACTAAATTATTACTAATTAAGGGGTATAACGTTATTGGCACTAATACAACAGGTATCGATAATATAAATGAAAAAAATTACAAATCTTTCTCATTAGACCTCTCCAACTTAGAATCAATCATTGCGTTTGAAAAAAATATTGAAATTGAAAATACAAAAATTGACATCTTAATTAACAACGCAGGTATTGGGCCTGATTTAGATTTTGATTTGCCGGAAGAAATTTCTTTCAAGAAAACTTTTGATGTTAATGTGATAGGAACTACATTTTTCACTGAACAAATGCTACAGCATATAACGGTCGGGGGTAAAATAATCAATATATCTTCTAAAATGGGTTCAATGGATGTTTGCGAGAAAAGTGATTCAGTTGCATATAGAATGTCCAAGGCTGCATTAAATATGTATACTAAAATTTTAAGTAATAGATTGGTTGGCAAACAACTTGTTGCTGCTGTTCATCCGGGCTGGGTGAGAACTAATATTGCCAAGCGTAATATACATGGACGATTATAACCAGCAGAATCTGCTCAAAAAATAGTTGAATTTATCACAAGCGATTTCAAATCTGGAATCTTTTGGAATGTGGAAACAGAAGCGGAGTGTGGATGGTAAAAATTAACGCTTAATCTTCAACTTCATTCCCCCCTGTTTTCTATATTTTTTGGTGCAAATTTTAAGCCACCGATCATATGATTAAACCGACACTAAATTACTTTTTTGACAAGGGAGTGGTTGGTGTAATAAGATTTTATATTGAATAATATCCAGTTGCTCTTCCAACACCTTCTTTTGTAATTACCTTTTTATTTAACAATTCAACGATTGTTTTCTTTACAGTTGGGAGTGGAATGGCTAACTTATTTGAGATATTTCCTGAACTGCAACCTGCATGATTTTGTATATAAAAATTAATTCTTTTTTCGCGAGGAGTGAGTACTTCAATTGCTTTTTTATTTTCTTCTAATTTCAGCAGCAAATTACTTTGAATATTATTTAGGCAGCTTGTAAAAAAATAAAACCAATTTGTTACGTTTTCTCCAGGTCTATTTTTTTGTGCATCCATTAATACATTGTAGTATTCAGATTTTCTATTTTCAATTTCATGTTCAAAGCTTACATACTGTATCCATGAATAACCATTCTTCAATAAAAGTAAACTAGCTAATAATCTGCTTAATCGACCATTACCATCTTGAAATGGATGAATGCTTAAAAATTCATAAACAAACAAAGCGTCTTTAACCAATGGCAATGTTTCTTCATCATTATTATACCATTCAACTAGGCGTATCATTGCGTCTTGTGTTTGAAGTCCAGGTTCAGTTGTTTTAAAGATTGTTTGTTTGGTACCATCTGGCAAATTTGCTTCAACTGCATTGGTTACTTGTTTGTATTCACCTTTATGCCATGCATCTTTTACACTATGTTTCATTAAGAGATTATGTAAGCTCTTAATTTGGCTTTCTGTAATACCAATTGATGCATAATTCTCAGCAATTGTGTCTAAGGTTTCATAGTAACCCATCACTTCTTGTTGGTCTCTTTCTTCAAAAGAAGACATGTTTATGTTTTCAATTAAAACACTTACTTCGTCATCGGTCATTTTGGAACCTTCAATTCTTGTAGAAGCTCCTACACTTTTAACTGTTGCTATACTTTTTAACTGCATTAATGAGCTACCCGCTCTTTTTTCAATATTTGACCATGATGCGTCAAAACGATCAATTTTAGATAGTTCAGACATAATTTTCATGCTTAAGTTAAGTTGTAGGTTGTTTATTATTAAGCTCATTATATCCGTATTTATCCGTAAATATACGAAAACATATCTGATAATCGCAAATAACCATATCCGTATTTATCCGTAAATATCCGATTGGGTATAAAAAAGTGAAGTATTCAGTAAGGTACTTGTTTGATTATATTAAAAGAGGGAAATCATGTTTAACATTTGTTTCCCTCTATTTTACTAAGTAAAGAATTTTATATTGCGATCTTCGCCCTGTTCAATTTTAGTATTACCATACATTTTAATAAATGTGCCAATTCCCGCTTCGATTTTGTTTTATCGGTTTCGGTTGTGCTAGATTGGTTGGCAAACAACTTGTTGCTGCTGTGCATCCTGGCTGGGTGAGAACTAATATTGCCAAGCGTAATATACATGGACGATTATCACCAGCAGAATCTACTCAAAAAATAGTTGAATTTATCACAAGCGATTTCAAATCCGGAATCTTTTGGAATGTGGAAACAGAAGCGGAGTGTACTTAGTAAACCATCTAAAATTCATTTGCCGCATTAAAAGACTTACTAAGTATTGTTTTGTTGACGCTGTTGAATATACTTGATAGCTGCTTTGCACATCTGTTCTAAAATAGCTAGATTCAGGTCTGATAATTTTTTGAAGTAGATACAAGACTTGCCCATTGTATACTTCCCTAATTTGTCAAGTAATTGCTTATGCTCATCCTCTGGCGTGATAACATAAAGTGAAAATTCATTTTTTCTGGGTGAAAAACCAATCAGCAAACTATCTCCTTCGTGACCACTCGCATACTTGTAATGGTAAGTTCCAAAACCTATGATAGTTGGCCCCCACATTTTTGGCTCAAAACCTGAACATTTTTTCATTAGTTCTATAAGTTGAAAACTATCTTGTTTTTTTTGTTCGTTGTCAACAGATGTATTGATGAACGCTGTTACACTAACAGCAGTCTGAGTGGTTTTATTTTTTGTTGCCATCTAATTTTATAGTTTAGTCCTTTGATCTTGTTCCATAATCCCATCAAGAAAAATATATCATAATGCTTAAACTGTACTAAAATTAAGTAAGGAAGAAAAGTATTAACTATGTAATGAACGAATTCACTGTAAAATAATTTACTATTAGATCTTAATTTAGTTCTTTTATCTGAACCTAATCATGGAACAAAATGAGGTATGGTGCAATAAAATTGGGTGATATTTCATTCAATTTTTTATTTGCCAATTATTCTTCCCAGCCAGTTTCTTTAAGAGCGGGATCATGTTCTTTTTTTAAAAAATCGGCTGCACGCAAGCTCTCATTTTCCCATTCAAGTATTGCCTCGTCTGGCACTACATCAATTGCTTGTGTCCATGCAGTTGAAGTTTCATTATAGGCTAAATTCGACTGTGAATTATAACATGAAATAATAGACCATCTAGGCTTATCAGATAAATTTGCTTCACTTCGATGTAAAATATTGCTATGAAACAACAAGGCGTCTCCAGGCTCAATTTCTACATATACCAATTCCATTGTTTTTAATGCATTATTAACCATGGTTATATCCGCGCCTACTTGTTCTCCAGCAAATCCGTGATTTACCCTTCCTAATTTATGCGATCCCTTAATCACTTGAAGACATCCATTTTGTTTGTTCGCAGGAGTCAGAGCAACCATCACGCTTATCAGTTGATCTGGAAACATAAACTGATTTTTGTACCAGTATCCATAATCCTGATGCCATTCCCATGCACCACCAACTTTGGGTTCTTTTTGCATTAATTTGGAGTGAAAATGACATATTGGTGCAGTACTGTCAAGTAGCTGATGTATTTTATTTACTATGCGTTCACTCCTAGTTAGATATCCAAATATGTCATTGCCAGGTGTAAACCATAAAGAAAGCTTTGTTTTTTTTCCTGTCTGATCATTTAAATCCAAAGCATTTTTTGCAATTGAGTCGTCTTTCATTGCAATGGCATACATTTTATCTACTTCGGCTTTACTAAATAGATTTTTGATGATTAGGTAACCGTCTTTATTATATTGTATAATCTGTTCTGGTGTAAGAGCGTTCGTTTTCATAAACTTTAATTTTGCATACTAAATATAAGATATTGTTGCATTGTAACAAAGGGCATTGAAATAGCCATAAGCAAGGTATGCATATCAACCGAAATGAATATAAGGCTATACCATGTGTCCATTAAAAAACAATAAATATATGCACATGAAATGAATCTATACTTACGTTTACTCCACCAAAAACTATTCTATAGTTAGCTACTTGGTATGTAAGCTTGTCCTTTTTTGATTTTGTAATGGGCTTAATGCCCCCCCTATTTATGAGGGTTTCTGGTGGTATTCCATTCCTTTTCTTTTATTGATAATCAATATGATACAAGATTGAAATAGATTTATATTTCTCATATTTCACCTCTTTTAACCCGTTTTTGGTGGAATTTATGATGAAGCATTGGAGGAAACTACTTCAGCACTTTTAAAAAGTTAAACTTGATCAAATTATATAATGCAGTAAATATAAAAAATGGTTATATCCAACTTGATATTAGATCACCTAAAGAAATTGTGAATCATGAAGACTAAAGTTAAAATAGAAAAAACCTTTGATACGGTTAAGGTTTTCAGCGCAATCAAAGAAATAATTGCAAAAGAAACAGAACAAATGAACTTTGATCAGTTTAAAGCATATTTGAAGAAAAACCAGATCAAACAATCTGCTGAATAGATATTTTAAAAATCTATTCTCCATTAAGCCAAACGCCTGTTGTGTGTTCGGCTTTCTTGTTCATATTTAATTAATTTGTAATCCATATTAATAATTCCCATAGACGATTTTAGCAGTTTTAACTCCCTTTATAAATTCAAACTTAAAATATGCGTCCGAACTGTGAAGAAACTTCTCTCCAAAATCAGTATTTCTCTCATATTCATATTTGTTGCCATCTTTCGACCAGCAACGGTAAATATTTTCTAAACCGTAGTAAAAAAAGCTTGAATTTTCATTTGGTTTTTGTGGAATAGTAATTATAATAATACTGTCAAGCTTTTCAAATAATTTGTCGTCAGGTAGTTCTTTAAATTCAATTGTTGTTTGGACTTCAAATTCAAAGTCACCACTTTTGTTAAAATGTTTAAGCTTAGAGTCAACAATCTCAAATTTTGGAATTTCTACACCAATTATCCTTTGAATTTCAGACCTATTCTCGTAACGCTTTGAATATTGTCTGTGGATTTTTCTTGGACTCGGGAATAGTTGTAAAAAAAACCAAAAAGCAGACAAGGCAA
Organism: Sphingobacteriia bacterium; assembly: GCA_947452295.1. Classification (GTDB taxonomy): domain Bacteria; phylum Bacteroidota; class Bacteroidia; order Chitinophagales; family Chitinophagaceae; genus Sediminibacterium. The sequence continues at coordinate 40 of CANGCK010000091.1, read as the reverse complement.
TTATTACAAGCATTGTTAATCCAGTCAGACATCCTGTTTT
>CANGCK010000090.1 GCA_947452295.1 Sphingobacteriia bacterium | reverse complement strand
CTATAAAAAGTGCAAAACCCATTGGCATTGGCGAAGGCCTGTCCGTTATTGGTCACATCTGTTTGTGCTTTGGCATCTGCATCTGCTTGGCTAATGGTAGAGCTATACTTCGCAGCTGGTACGTTATAAATTAAAGATGAACCAGTACCTCCTACAGCACAATTATTTTTAGTATACGTGTTAGATGTAGAAACATTATAAAACGTACAATAGCCATTAATGTTTGCATAAGCTTGTCCGTTATTGGTTACATCTGTTTGTGCTTTGGCATCTGCATCTGCTTGACTTATAGTAGAACTATACTTTGCGGCTGGTACATTATAAGTTACAGATGACCCAGAACCGCCTGCTGCACAATTATTTTTAGTGGAAGTGCTTGATTTTGAAACACTATAAAATGAACAGTAACCGTTGTTATTGGCATATGCTTGTCCGTTATTAGTTACATCTGTTTGTGCTTTCGCATCTGCATCTGCTTGGCTAATGGTAGAGCTATACTTCGCAGCTGGTACATTGTAAATTACAGCTGAACCAGTACTGCCAGCAGCACAATTATTTTTAGTGAAAGTGCCCGATTTTTGCACATTATAAAACGTACATTTTACATTATTATTGGCATACGCTTGTCCGTTGTTATTTACATCAAATTGTGCTTTTGCATCTGCATCTGCCTGACTAGTTGTTGATGTAGCTGTAGAACTATATAGTATACTAGCGGCTATTGAACCAGCTGGACAGTTATTGCGGGTAAAGCTTTGGCTTTTTGTACTGGTGTAAATAACGTCAGTATTGTTTTCCGTTTGTCCAGTAAAATTATATGTAACCTTTTTAAGTACATTTCCTTCATTGTCACGCAAAAGCCTCAAGCGGTTTAGTCCGTCGTACTCATAATATATTGTTTTGCCGGCAGGGTCAGTTTGAGATGTTATACCTACAAGTGGCTTATAAGTATAAGAAGTGACAAAAGCACTTGGAAGATTGTTTCGTAAATTATTTAAAAGAGATCTAACGCCAACGTCATTATTTGGCATGTTTGTAGCTGCATCTAAAGCTGATTGTGAAAATACATTAGTAACTGTATTAAAATCACTTCCGGTAATTTTCGCAACGGGGTATTGGCCATTGTAGCTCCATAAATATATTTCTCTTACATCATTAATTTTTTGCTGCTCTAAAATATTGCCATAATTATCGTAACGATTAAGTTTAATACGAGTCTCCAATGGATTAGTTGACATACTATATTGAATACTATCTGGTACAAAAAGGTTGTTGACTTTTTTAAAGTTATTACGAACAGTAGTAAGTAGTAATTCACTATTGTTTCTAGATACTAAAGTTTTTTGTTCAATTACCGGAGTTAAAATGTTTTTTGCTGCCATCGTTTTATAAATGGCCTCACTATAATCTTGCGGATATTTATACCGGGTAATATTTTGTTCTAAACTACTATTGGTAAATGAACTTTCACTTAATAATAAATTATTTAGATTACCATATTGCAAGTTATTTATTGAAACTACACTATCGCCAGTTACAAGATTATAGGTTATTTTAGTTTCTTTCGTTTTTCGAATTGCACCTGTAGCTAAAGGATAAGAGTACAAAGTAAAGAAACCCTGTCCGAAATTTGTATTGTTTGGTTGAGGTCCACTAGGATCTGTAACACAATCACATAATTTTATGAATTGTTTTGATTGTTTTAAACCTAAAGCATATTCAGTATTCAAATTATAACTAGAATAATTAAAATTATTTTTAGCTATTGGTACATACTGATTATTTTTCCATATATAATTTATTTCATCGGTTTGCAAACCTTGATTCCATAAATTATTTATAGACCCGTAGTTGCCACTATTAATGAAAACCTCTGGAATATTCGTATTGTCTTGTACTATTTTATACCGGTATATAGTTTTTCCCTGATTTGAAGTTGGGTTGCCTATATACTTTGTTATGCTAGAATATAAAATAGGCGCACCTAAATAGGTATTAGCATTATATTTTGATACACTAAAGTAATTTCTTTGAAGCCATGTGCTTTTAAATGAACATAAAGAGGTACTAGCCCCACCAGCTGCTTGATAATAAGCATTATTTGTTTCTTCAAAATTCTTATAAAAGTACTTTTCATCAAACAATTTTACGCCTAGTCCACTTTCATTCTCACCATAAACATAATTATCTTCTTGTAGCAAGGTATTATCGGCAGAATGATTTTTTATTGCTTTTATACGTAGCCCGCCACCTATTTTGGTGATATGTTTATTTGTATTTTCACTCCAAGAAATATTTGAATGAATGCTGATAGCCGAAGAGCCATGTATTAAATTTACAAGCTTGTAAATATGACCCGGTATCATTGTTATGCAGTCATTAACTATATACGACGATGTTATATTACCAATATGGTTCCAAGTCTTAAGTATATTATTACTAGTTACATCTGTTAATGTAACCCTTTGACTATAACCATCTGAATTATCAGTATATGGCATTAAAGAACCTGAAAAATTTATTTGAATTGTAGCATATACCGATGAATTTAACGTTGCATTAGCCTGCTGAAGGGAGAAACTTAATGAATCTTTTTTTAAAACACTTGGAGCACTACCTACTGTTGTTAAACCAGGCGTAAAACTTTGCTGCACAAATGAGTCAGACAAATATTGGTTGGGTTCAAAACTAAATGATGTTTTCCCTCCCGTTGGATAAGTAATTTTCTTAAGTATACCTGCCTGCATAAAGTTTGCATTGGGTTCTCTATTAGCGTTACCAATTGTAGTACCAATACTTCCGCAAAAATTGTTGGAACTCAACATATTTGAATTTGGATAAGTATAAACAGTAGTAGTAGGTATTAAGCTGGTATTCGTACTGCCATTAAAATAACCCCAATAATCTATATTATACGTATTATAGGGAGGCAAAACAGTGCTATCATATTCAAAACTATATTGTTTTTTTTCAGCACTGATTAAGCTGGTATCAGCAAAACTTTTTAACCTCAATCGATACCTGGCTTCATTTAACCCTGCAGGCGAATAATAATAATCGTGGTTTAAATTAATTTTTTTAATGAGTTGGTTTAAACTATTATAAACTATTATTTCATCTAACGATTTGTGATTTGGTGCTAAATAATCTTGCCTGATATTAGTTCTATTGAATTGAACAAATCCAGTTTTAAACAATATTTTTTTTATAACAAGTTCTGTATACATCTGATTATTAATTGTCTTTGCAATTAAACCTGCACCATCACCTGAACCGCTAAATAATGAAGCCCCAACGCCCGTGCAGCCATTTTCTCTGTAACCTACAGATATTGCATCATTTTCCATTTTATCATTAAAATATACCGTGTCGTAAATAAATGAAATGGTGTCAGTTAAATTCGCAGAAATCATAGAAGTTAAATTCCATGTACTTATATTCGTTTGCTGCGAATACACATCCGATGTTGTTTTTGAACAATCAGTAAAATTGTAAATAATTCCATTTTCATCTACAATTTTAAATGTTAAATTACCTGCATTGGTTTGCTTAGTAATTTGTATAGGATCGTAAGGAATTGTCAGAAATTTTTTACTAGTTGTGAATATAAATTTACCCGACTTACCTCCAATGTTATACACAAAAAGGTCTGGTTCTAAATCATAACCACCACCATTAATCACATTGTAATTTGTTGCAGTATAATAGTTGGTTATTGCTGATAACTGTGTATAAGTAGGTGGAGTATAGTTGAAGTAACCATTGGGCCCATCATCTTTAACGCCATAAATAGTTCTGGTAATTTGTCCGCCAGCATTAACGCTCCATCCCAAACCGGCATCGGTTGCTTTTTGATTCAGTTGCACACCAGCAGCATGATACGATAAAGTTATGGGCAAACTCAATGTACCTGCTTTAATTTCATATAAAGGGAAAGAAATATCTGGAATTCCAGTTATATTGCCAACAGGTATTGAACCGTATTTACCTAATTCTGCTGCATTAGGTGCAGCAGGTACATAAGATTGCAAATTAACCTGTAATTGACTATAAACTTCATGCTTTATAAACAATGACATGCATATAATCAAAACTATTTTATTAAACATAATTTGTTGTTTTTGTAAATTCTACACAGTTGCCTCCAACTATTGTTTTATTACTTTAATTGTTTTGGTGCGATCATTATAATTTAATTTGAGCAAGTATATACCTTGTGTTAAATTGCTTATATGAATGGGCAATAAATAAGAACCTTTTTCTAACTCTCCAGCATCTTTATTATATAAAATGGTTCCATTTAAACTAATCAGTTGAACATTTACTTTTGCAGTTTGTGGTATGTTTAATTCTGCATTTAATGTATTAGCAAATGGATTAGGATATGCATTTAATTTAACCTTACTAAACATAATACTATCTATTTCCTTCAACCCAGCACGGCTTAATGCAACAAAAATGGGTTTAGATGGCTCTCCTCTTAATGTAGAAAACATTTCTACATTCCCAGCTAAAAATACACTGTCGCCAAGTTGTACTACGTTCAATTTTGCATCATTAAAATTGTAAGTAATGGCTTTATTAAAGCTGTAATGGTCAGTACGACTATATTGTGTTTCTTTAAATAGTAAATGGTCTGAATTAATTTTCGCATATATTTTTGCTGTATCAGTACCCTCCTCAATCCACTCGCCAGATATATCTAAATTTTTAGCATTTAAATTTAGTTGCATTCTTTTAGTTGTAACTATGTGTTTCCCACTCCAGTCATATTGTATCAACCACCCGGCATATTCACCCGTAATAATATCAGAAGAGGGTAAATGCGGTTGAATTTTATTGAATTGATTTAATACGTTTTTATTTGGTACTGCAGCATTGCTTATTTGCTGTAATAAAACTTGTGCAGCACTGTCATTACTGTTTTCTGCTGTTGGGATATCTAATTCGAGCTGTGCTAATTTATAACCAAGGTCTGCTGATTTTTGAAGATAGTATTTAGCACTATCTATATTTTTTATTACGCCATAACCATTACGCCAACACAAACCATAAAAATATAGGCTGTTATCTCTGTTTTTTGCTGCCCCATCTGCAAATAATTTAGCTGCTTTAGAATAATCTTGCTCACATCCCAAACCTTTATAATGCATATATGCAATTGCATACATGCTTTGATCATCTCCTAACTGTGCGGCTTTTGAAAAGCAACTGTATGCATTTTTATAGTTAATACCAGTTTCATCGCTAGAAGCT
>CANGCK010000089.1 GCA_947452295.1 Sphingobacteriia bacterium | reverse complement strand
GCTGCGTAATATTTACTGTTAGAATATTTTACAAAATGCCAGGCCATGCCAGCGTTCAGCAATGCTTCATTTAAGTTTTTATCACCTACCAATACGGTAGCCAACAAACGCTTGTAACGGTCTTTTTTATGACCTATAAGCGTTACTGTTTTTCCAAAGCAAAAACTTGCCGTAAACTGTTTGGCCCTGTTACCAAAATCTTGTTTCTTCTCCGGACAATCAATATCTAATAACCGCACTGTTTGCGGCTTTCCCTCCCATAAAATTTCTATGGTATCACCATCTTTAATACCAATTACTTTGGCTGTAATAGCATCGCTCTGAAATGTGGTGTTTGAACAACAGAGTAAGGAAATGAGTATAAGGATTGGTAGAAAAGGTTTCAAGGAGTGGTGCGTAGGTTTAGGTTAGTTGATTGGTTGATATAGTATAGTAATGCTTTTTATTTAAAGATGTGTTACTGTATTCAACAGTGCAAAATAATAATTATTCATACAATGTTCTGATATATGTATTATGGAGCGTTTTAGGTTTATATGAAATACCAAAGTCTTTTAAGTAGAAGTATTAACAATTAATGTGAAGCCTTTACAAAAATTTACTATGATAATTAGCGGGTTAATATAAAACCAACTCCTGCTCCGGAGGAGCGATATTACCCAGCCCCATTAAAATGATGTTTTACATCGTATTCAATATTAAATATTTGTAATAAATCAAAATATTTCACCCCTACGGGGCTTTGGATGTTGTGAAATGTTAGCTGTTGTTTTGGGTAAAATCAAATTTGCTATTTTGCCAAGGAGGTGTTCGCATTAATAGCATTATTTTTTATCTGTTTCATTATCGAATAGATCGTGTAATTTTTGTTGTAGCAGTTTCTTGTCAGGTAGCTGCGTTTTATACTCCGATACCATTGTTGGAGACAAACTCCTACTCATTGCGTATTCAACAACTTCACTGTCTTTGTCTTTGCATAGCAAAACTCCAATACTAGGATTTTCATTTGCTTTCCTAACGTCGCGATCCAATGCTTCTAGGTAAAAATTCAGCTGTCCTAGATGATCAGGTTTAAACTTATCTGCTTTTAGTTCAAAAGCAACTATGCATTGCAACCCACGATGATAAAACAGCAGGTCTATAAAAAAGTCGCTATTGCCAACTTGTAATTTGAATTCTTCACCAATGAATAGAAAGTCTCTTCCGAGTTCGAGTATAAAATTTTTCATCTGTCTTACAAGACCTCGTTGCAGATCGCTTTCATTATGTTGCTCCGACAAGTTTAAAACTCAAATACATAACTGTCTTTTAAGGTGTTTGTTAGGTTGTAATTACTTTCTCTCAACACTGTTGAGAGTTTTGGAAACTCCTTGTAAGTTTCATAAAATTGCTTCATTCTCCACATGTTTTTGTCAGAGAATCCTTTTATTTCAGGTTCATTATTCTTAATGTATTTGGCCAATTCAACCACCACAGCGTCACCCCATTCTGATAGTTCTATCTTATCACTAATATATTTACCATTGCTCCAATAAAGATTAATTAATTCAGCGTTTACAGCTCGGATTGCGTTTGTCCGAGATTGTTTTATAAGTTGAATTATGTCCGTAAATCGTTTATCTATTATTAGTGTTTATATGCAGCAAATTTAATATTTTAATTTGTTAGTTTTCGCGGTGATCAAATTTTCTGCCTATTATTACCAAAGATTCGCACCTTGTAAATTTGGGGTGATTTTAATTATTTCACCCTTTCGGGGTTTTACAATTTTTATTCCTTCAAATATCTTAATGATTCAATACTTGAATATACTACTTAGCACTTCAATCTAATATAAGCAGCTGATCGCTTTTGCAAACCGGTTGTTGCAAGTCTTTTATTTATTTAAGTTCAAGTTTTTCAATGCTGTTTCCAATTGTAATATTTTTCATTTCTTGTTCTAAGTTGTTGAAATCTTGTTTTTGAAATGATTTGATTTGATCACCTTTTCGCAAAAGATGTATTACATCACAAGTATCGCTGAGCGTTGAAAAAATATGTGAAGAAATGAGTACAATTTTATTCAGTTCTTTAAGTTTCAATATAATTTCTGTTAAAAGAATATTACGCTGAATGTCAACCCCATTAAAAGGTTCGTCAAAGATGAAGTATTCATTTTCTTGAAGAAGTATTGCGGTGATTGCTAATTTTTTCTTCATGCCAGTGGAGTAGGTAGAGGCATACTGATCAAGGGGCAGGTCGAATATATTTTTGTTGTCAATTTTTAAATTGGTTTTGCCACGGGCATTGCAAAGTAGTTGTATATATTCTCTACCGGTTATCTTTGAGAAAAAGAAAGGTTCTGTCAAGAGTAAACCTAAGTGATTTTTTAATGGAGTAATATCAGAAAGTATTTCTCCGTTATAGCTTTCCAGACCTGCAATACATCTAAATAGGGTGGTTTTTCCTGCTCCGTTTTCTCCAATAATTCCATAAACATTTCCTTTTGAAAATTCCATAGAAATGTTCTTCAAAACTTCGTTATTGCCGAAACCTTTACTTAGTTCATTGATTTTTATCATTCAATAGAAATTTTAGTTTGTTGATGGACTTTATGTAGAAAAATGGAATGATCGCTAATAATAAAGGTGGAAAGTAAAGGCTCAATGCAATTACAACTCCTTCTGGCAAGTTCATTTCTCCAGGATATGCTGAATATTTAGCAAGAATGATTGTCCAAAGAAATAAATGACCAATTAAATAAAAGACTACAATCAACTCAAGCTCAGCTGTATAAAAAGTTAAAAGAGTAATTAGTATGGGGGCTGTTAATAATGTTGCGTTTTTTGATGCGTTGAGTACTTTGTTTTTTAGAAACATCTTGGGAGTTGCTGCGTAAACCCAAACATAATATTCGTGCTCGGGTTTAGCATAGTAACTTAAAGTGGTTAAAAAAATTAATGATAATGCAAAAATGCCCAAATTTAAATTATCAACATATACAGCAACAACGGTTAAAGTATAAGCAAGTGGAAATATGAAAAAGGTCTTTCTGAAGCCAGTCGAAAACTCAAATGGTTTTTTAGAAAAAGGCGTTGGGATTTTAAAAGTGAAACTTGCGTGAAAAGAAAATAAAGCAAACATAATCGAACACAATATCAACGCAATAGCCTCTAAAATGAAACTTTTGTATGTTAGGATTGCAATAAAAGGAACAGCAATTATTAAATTTTCAAAAATCCTGATTGTAGTATTTATTTTATCTCCAAATGTTAAAAGCAAGAAGTCTGTTCTATTTTTTTCAGATAGTTTGAACTGAAAACTAATACAAATTAATATAACCAGGTATTTAGCAAATGCTGTCTTTAGAAAAACGTACTCCGTTAATAGTATACATGCTGTTGTACCAAATAGATAACCAAGAACAGGATTTAGTCCTGCTTCTCTAATCTTTCGGTTGGTCATCACTAACAGCAAGTTAAAGTAATATTTCATTTAATGCTCCGTCTGTATTGTATAATGGTTTATAACTCTCTCGTAATCTCTACTATGCTAATATGATGGATTCATTGTCTCATTTTAAGCATTCATTCCAAACCAATCTTCCATGAGCCCATTTTGTGATCCCTAATCTTCTACTAACGCTCCCCCCCCTCAAATCTATTAGCTTTTTTCTGCCTATAAAAATTAAATTGATCATCTTTTTGAAATATGGTATTGTAACAACAGAGAAAAGAGATGAGTAAAAGGAGTGGTAGGGGTTTTAAGGGGTTGGGGGGAATCCTTTCATCCTAAGCAATTTAGTAAATACCTTTTCTAAACATGCTATTGTAAATTTCATTCCTTTGTTTCAATTTTTATTGACCAAGAAATTGTTTTTAATCTTTCTTGAATCAATTTTAAAGTTTGCAAAACGGCTTCATCTTTTGGTAATACTCCATATACCAAGTTTTTAAACTCGCCATTATAAATTGTTTTTAACTCAGTCCATATCATTTCCAAGTCTTTAAAAATAATTGCTTCATTAGGATGATGAATTAACCACTTATTATTGTTTTTAAAACTGGCAACATCATCACTGGCTACTTTTAAAAGCATTTCATCAAAGTCCTTTGAATGAAAGAATGCTGCAAACTCATCTTGTTGAAGCAACTGATTTAAATCGTAGGTATGTCTTATCTTTTGCTTTAAATCAGCTATCGGATTTACGCTATAAGAAAACCGAACCAAGCTCATTATTTTTTCGCAAATGGTTCTTGAAGGTTCCAATACCAGTAAGTCAAAAGGCAATAGTCCGTTTTTTTTAGCAATATCAGATTGCTTATTATTCAGCATCATATTACCTACAAATGAAATGATGCTTTTAGTGGTATAGGGTTCGTAGTATCCCAACCAAGTTGATTCCAAAATTATCACATCTCTTACTTGTCCGTATTCTCCTTTAAATTCTTTGTTGTAGGTGTGTGCAGTTTTTCGGTTCATTCCCATTTTACGGGTAATCCCTTCCAAAGTTATTTCAGGCAATACTGTTTCTAAAATCGTGCTTATGGATTTTAATTTAGCTTTTAACTTGCTGTCAGTCTCTCCTTCTCTTATCAATACCACCAAATCAATATCTTCGGAAAAGCGGTCTATGCCATTGTAGCACTTAGATAGTGCTGTTCCACCCTTAAATACTGTGTCTTTACCAATTTCATTATTAAAAATGGTAAACAAAGCATAGGTAACCCAATAGTCTTTTTCTACATAAATAGCAGGAATATTCATTTGATCGGCAGTAAACTGAACGGCTTGTCTAAATAAGGTTTTATTTAAGTGCAATATCATATAATATTCCATTTTTGAAGGGTAGACAATACTTTAGCAGCACCAGTTAGTTTATACTTTGTAATTGGATTTAGGGATTTAAAAAGCTGCTCAGTTGCTTTCTCTTGTTGTACAGCGGTTAAAAAAGCACCTAATAAAGCCCGTGTAGCTGGCGGATATTTTAAAGCCAAACGAACCAAAGTATTAATTTCTTTATCGGTAAAGTTTTTAATAATAGCCAAAAACCGTTTGCAGGATGCTGCTATACTTGCATCTGGTATTTTTTGGATGTAGCGAATGGCATCGAGCAACTGCAACAAAGGAATATTCCCTTTGGTGATGGTGTTTTTTTGATTAATAAAAGCAATGGTATAACGTTCTCTTTTAAAGTTAGGGCGAACCTGATTTTTGCCGATCTGTATGGTATTGCTTACTTGTGTGGTTAACCCCAATTGATTGTAAATACTATAACCAGTGATATAACCTATTGTTTTTCCGTTTTCTTCTAATAGGTCTTTTACTACTT
>CANGCK010000088.1 GCA_947452295.1 Sphingobacteriia bacterium | reverse complement strand
TTGGTGATGAGTGGGGTAAGTAGTAAAGGGATGGGGAAGTTGGAGAATAAGTTTAAATACAATGGTAAGGAGTTACAGGGAAAAGAGTTTATTGATGGTAGTGGATTAGAATGGTTGGACTATGGTGCGAGGATGTATGATGCGCAGATTGGGAGGATGAATCAGATAGATCCACTTGCAGAAAAATTTTTTCCAGCTTCTCCATACTCATATGCCGTAAATAATCCAATTCTTCTAATAGATAAAGATGGTAAAGATTGGACGATCACACGGACAGAAGATAAAAACGGAAATGTAAATTTCGATATTTTATTCACTGGGGCTGTTTTAAACTCAAGTAGGAATAAGAAGTTAGATGTAAACGCATTAGCAAATCAGATTAAAACGCAAATTGAAAAGATGTTTGGAGAAGTACTTGAAAAAAATAGCGATGGTTCACTAAAATATGGTATTGAAACTCATGCCGTAATTGGTGTAATAAATAATAAAAAGGATCTAGCAGAAAACCAAACATTGTTTGAAGTAAAAGACGCAACCGATAATGACTTTAAAACAAATAAAAAGGGTACTGTAATTGTTGGAATAGCAAATAATGGAAAAGAAATTGCGCTAAATGAAAGTCAGGTTGGCAATATTATTAATGGAACTAATGATAAAACAATTCCTCACGAAGTTGGTCACACAGGTGGATTAAGGCATCCAAATATGGATTTTAATAGTTACTTATTTGGATTAATCAAAACTCCTGGTATTACTTCAAATTCACCAAGCACGAATTTTATGTTTCAGGGAAAAATAAATAATCCTACTGGTCCGACCAAAACACAAATAGAAAGAATATATAGATTATATAAAGCTGGAGACCTAAATAAGCGTAGTGGCACTCACCCGATAAATCAAGATTAATGAAATATATATATATATTCTATTTGTTATGTTTCTGGGGGATTTCGTGTAGCCCAGAAAAATATAGAATTGTAAAGCCTGAAACATTAAATAAATATTCCTGGCCCAATGATAAAGGTCAGGTTGAAATAACAATTATTAGGTCATTTATTCTTGACAAGGAATGTGATATTACTAGTGATAGAAAATATGCTGATGCGTTTTTAAGTAAGGTGAATGATTCACAGGATACTATATTGATTTTGAGTGTTTGCCGAAAGACATTTGATTTCTTAAAGCCCAAATATAATGGTCCTTTGTGGTTAGTAATAGATAGTTCTAATATTGAAGCGATTTATCCCAAGGAAATTCTTACAAACATTGACGAATTATTAGTTATCAAGAGATATAAACTATTGTGTTCAGAAATAAACAATCTTAAAGATTGATAAGGCTTTTAAATAAGAATAGTTATTACACCGCCTTTGGGTTGGTGATGAGTGGGGTAAGTAGTAAAGGGATGGGGAAGTTGGAGAATAAGTTTAAATACAATGGTAAGGAGTTACAGGGAAAAGAGTTTATTGATGGTAGTGGATTAGAATGGTTGGATTATGGAGCGAGGATGTATGACAATCAAATAGGAAGATTTTTCTCTATAGATCCGAAGGCTGATAAATTTGCATTTCAATCTGTTTACATATACGCCGCAAATAATCCTGTAAGCATGATTGACCTAAACGGGGAATATGCAGTTTCTGTTCATTATGAAATTACATACAAGCAATTAATAAAATTAGGGTATTCCTCTACGCAGGCTGATTTGATTGCGCATTATGCAAGTACTTATTCTGATCATCCGACAAAAAATGTAATTAATACGGATTATTCTATGCATAATGGAATGTCGCCATATCCGACTATGCCTACAGCTTACAGAAAAGATATTAATTATAGTAAAACTGCAGAATCGCAGGATGAAAAAAATAGCAGGTGGCATTCTATGATGAGTGATGAAGAGTCAGAAAATGGAATGAAGGAACAACAAGCCATGGAGCGAGGTCTTAAGTTCGGATGGGATAATATTTTTGCATCAAACGCAGGCAAAGATTTAGAAAAATTGGGGCAAGGTATACATGCATTACAAGATGCAATAGCCCATAAAGGTGCAAAAACAAATGATCATTTAGGGTTTAATTTGTCATCTTTTAAAATGTTAACAAATGACATGTACGGCTCTACAGCGGAAGCAGAAAAACTTACGAAATCAGCTTTTATTGTGCTTGATGTAATCAATGGAAAGAAAAATAATTTAAAAGATGGAGACTCCTTAGATTTAAGGGGAATGTCAAGCAGCCAGTTGAATCAGTTTTTAAATGGATTAGTAAAGTTGGGCTTTACTGGAAAAGTTAATAATGCAAATTAAGTGTTATGAAGATTTTAATAATTGGTTTAAACATTGTATTAATAATCTTATTTTGTGCAGATTTGTTTCTTTGGTTAACTGCATTTGCAAGCGGGCATGCAATTCCTTCTAAAACATATTGGTCATTTTTATTGAGTTCATTATTTTTAATATTAGCAATAGTGGGTTTAAATTTTTGGAGTCGTAAAAAAAGTAACTAATAGTTCAATTAATTAACAAAAAAAGCCCCTTTTGGGGCTTTTGTATTTTAGATAAGAGCTTTTTTAATTTTACGATTGGAAATAAATGAATCGAGGAACTCAAAAAAGAGTTCCATATCTTTGGTTGAGTTTATCAATATCCTTTATACGGTTAAGAGTGGTAGTTTTCAGTTCACTATCAGTATTCCCAAGAAGCCAATATAAAGGTAACAATGAATCAATAATTGGGGATGTCGATTTTCATAGTCATCCAAGTGGCGATAAAAAAGTGCCAGGTGGTACTGCAATGTGGGTACAACCACCATCGAATACTGATATTAAAACAGCTACAGGTAAGGATTATGTTTTTGCTATGAAAGAAAAGACGATTTACATTTATACAAACAAGGGTGTCATAGCTACTATTCCAATATCAATCTTTAAAAAGTAAGCTATGAAAAATCTAATTACTGTTGTTGTACTATTAGTTTTAATAATGTCATTTAAATTAAAAAGCGATAATACTTTGCTTTATCAGCAATCTTTGTTAAGTCATCTTTCTAATTTAAAGTCAGATACTGTTTACATTTTGAAATGCTTTGATATTGAGTTGCCCTCTAAAATTGGGAAATATACTATTGTTGATTTAAGTGAGAACACAAGCATCTTTCTTAATGGCAAGTCATCATTGTATGCAATAAAGTTAATGCCTATCGAAATGAATAAAGGCGCCATTGAAATTACCTTTATTGACTATGTTTTAAAAAGTAACGCAGGTGAAGTTGTAATGGGTAATACTGGTAGCGTAATTTTTTGATACAAGTATGAAAGCCAAAGCAGAAAATACAAGCTATTAAATAAGTATAAGAATACATTATAATCAAAAACATCAGCAACATTGCCTATAATATTTTAAATTTACCCCAAACAATAACGGTGGCAGGTAAGGGAACCATAACTTATACATACGATGCAGTAGGAAACAAACTGCGCAAACAAACTGTGGAGGGTAGTAAAACCACCACTACTTTGTATGGGGGCAGCATCGTGTATGAGAATGATACTTTGCAATTTATATCGCATGAGGAAGGAAGAACGCGTGTTAACAACAATAACTATGTATTTGATTATTACCTGAAAGATCATTTAGGTAATGTACGAATGACTATTACAGATGATAATACGGCATCTTCGCCTGTTATAGATGCAACGAGTTATTATCCGTTCGGGTTGGTGATGAGTGGGATCTCTTCCAAAGCAGCAGGCTCTCTAACGAACAAGTACAAGTTTGGCGGGAAAGAACTACAATCAAATGAGTTTAGCAATAATAGCGGACTTGAGATGTATGACTTCGGTGCAAGGAATTATGACCAACAAATTGGGCGTTGGCATACTGTTGACCCTAAAGCAAGTGAGTTCAAATCATATTCTCCCTATAATTTTTGTCTCAACAATCCAGTACGATTAATAGATCCTGATGGGCAAGCTCCCGAAGATCCGATAGGTCCAGGTTATTATTCTGCAAGTATAAACTCAAGATATATTGGATTTGGATTAAGACATCCAATCGCATCATTAAGAATTGGTTTTGGAGTAACTAAAGGAGCAACTGATATTTCTACAAATGCAACAAGGTTTGCAACTAGAGGCGAAGTACTATATGGTTCTAAAAGAGGGCAGAAAGATGAAGGCAGTGAGAACGGAGCGTATAGACATACACTTTGGCAATCATCAATAACATCAGAATTTGGAAGTAAAACGGCAAAAGAAGCAGGAAATGCACACGAAGAAAACCCTTTTACAAGTTTAAAAGACAGAAGCTTTAAAAGTATGGCAGATGCAGACCAAACTGTTGATTTACTGAATAATATTATTGGTAGAGGAATAGGCGAAGCTAATAGAGGAGCAGGTATGGACGATTTAGCAAACTTGGTTCTTGATGAATTTAAAAACAATGGACTTTATACTGCATCAAAAGATAAAAATGGCAATTGGAATATATCAAAAACAAAATTATCATCGGAAAAATATGACCAGTTAAAAGGTATTATTAAAGGATTAAATGAAAATGGTAGAACTGCAAATAAACAGAAGACTGTAGATGATAGGTCAAAAAAAGATGCTCAAAGTTGGGATAGAGGGCCAAAATGGTAAATATTATGAAAAATAAATTTTTGTTTTTAGGAATGCTTTTTTCTTTTTTGAGTTGTTCAAATAAGAATAATTTTGATAATGAAGTTGCTGATAAATATGAGCAATGCAGAAAAAATACTGATTGTTTAATTGACTTTTCTTCTCTAATGTGGTTTGAATGGGACACAATGTGCTTTTATTCAGGGGCAAATTCACTAGAAGACATAAACAAAGATTTAGGCTTTGAATTAAAAGAATTTACAGATATAGGCGATAGAGTAATTTTTTTAAATAAAGGAAAAGTGGTTTATCAAAAAGAGTGGTTTCCAGAGCCTAGCAAGCCCACAAATGGTGCTGTTTTTGTAACAGATTTAAAAAAAATGAGATTGCCAAAATCAGAAGCCAAATTTAAAATAAGAAAAGAAGAACAAGCCTACTATTTAGAGAAATAAATCTAAATCAAAGCCCGATTGCTCGGGCTTTTGCTTTTTACATTACACTAATTTTAGCGGACTTAATAAAGTGGTCAACAGTAGTAAGTAAACATTCCTTTTCTTTTTCGGGCAGTACCGAAATATCTTGAAAGCGTTGCAACATTTTAGGGTCTTTAAACAAATTGGCTTTATCTGTTTCCGCTAACTCATACTAACTTTTCGATTGTCAAAAAGACTAAAAAATAATTTTACTATGAAGTTACTGTAAATAAAACAAAAGTTAATCATATCTGAAGTAGTAAAGCAATGCTTAGTGCTATAACCCCTAACCTTCAAACCAATTGGAACAGCTATTTTGCTCCCACCAATAACAGCAGTGCACCGTATGCACAATACCCTGTACAGAGTAGTAGCATTACCAAGGGGTTGGTTACATGGACAAAAACAGCGGTACTGGGCAGCAATGGCAGCCAGTACCTTACCGCAGTAAATATTTATGACGACAATGGCAGGGTGATACAAACGCAGGCACAGAACTA
>CANGCK010000087.1 GCA_947452295.1 Sphingobacteriia bacterium | reverse complement strand
TTTTGTTTCGTAGTCAAAAGAAATAGAAGCTTTTAATGCTGCGCCACTAACCGTAAAATAACTGTTATCCGTAGCGCCTACTCCACTTACTAAACTGTAACTATGTGAATCTGCTGCATCTACATCAACACTGTTTAGTATTCCTACCGTATCTCCTACCAGATTGTTTTCGCTGATAGCACTGTCGGCAATTATAATTTGTGTAGGTGCTTCGTTTTGATTGATAATCTTAATCAACAATACTGTATCGTACGTTAATCCACCCGCATCAGTTGTTCGTACTCTTATGGAGTAGGTAGATTTTGTTTCATAGTCATATATCTGACCAGCTTTTAATGCTGTTCCACTAATCGTAAAACTACTGTTATCTGTAGCGCCTACTCCACTTACTAAACTGTAACTATGTGTATCTCCTGCATCTACATCAACACTGCTCAGTACTCCTACTGTATCTCCCACCAGATTATTTTCTATGATAGCACTGTCGGCAATGGTAATTTGTGTAGGTGCTTCGTTTTGATTGATAATCTTAATTGCCAATACCGTATCGTACGTTAGTCCACCTGCATTTGTTGTACGTACCCTAATACTAAAAGTATTTTTTAATTCATAATTAAATATAGTATTTGCTTTTAATGTTGAATCAGTTATGTTAAAACTAGAATTATCAGTTGATCCAACTCCAGATACTAAAGAATAAGTATGGTTTTCTAGGTTGTAATTCCCATTTACTTTGAACTGACCAACAGATTCATTTGTTACATTATTTTCTTGAATTGAACTGTCGTTTAATGTAATACCAGCATAGTAATATTCTGAAGCTGTACAGTTTGCGTTTACCGTTAAGGTTCTACTAGATACTTTTAATGAACATGGATCTAATGGATCTGTATTTTCAATTAGTTCAGTTCCATTTGTTACACCATCCCCATCATAATCTGAACTTCTAGGTAATAAATATTTTGGATTAGCTGCCATATAAGTCGGAGATGTGCCTACTGCAAAATCTGAAATAAAATTACCAGTAGATAATTGATATTTTCTTATTGTTCCTAAATTATGCGCTGCTACATATAAATAATCATTTTCTATATACATTGCATATGGATCAAACCCGGAGATAAAAGAACTATTATTGATTGTACCATTTGAGTTATATTTCACTACAACATTGTTTGCCCTACTTGCTACATATAAATTACCATCATCATCTATTATCGCATCATGTGGCTCATTTAAATCAGGATATGAACCAATTGTTTCAATAAGATTACCGGCTGTATCAAATCTTTCAACATTATCACCATCCCCAGAATTTGCGACCAGTACTATATTATTTGGCGTATAGGAACTATTTGAAAAAAATTGTATGCTTGTTGGCAAGCCATTGGTAGTTGTCCAATCAGTTAATGCATCCATACTTTCGCTGTAACGCCTAATTCTACTATTTTGTAAATCAGCAACATATAATACATTATTTACATCAAATCTTATACTATATGGTAAGTATCCCAAATTGCTAATTTGTTCAACCAATATTCCAGATCCATTGTATTTTGAAATAGTACCATTTCCTCCAAATTGCGTGATAAAAAGTTCATTATTAATATTAACTGCAATACCAACCGGATGATCTAAACCAGAGAGTACTGTTATAGGAGTACTAATTACATTGTTTCCAACTTGCCACTTTAATATTGTACCTGACCCGTAGTTCACAGAATATACATCATACACTAAACTGTCGTTTACGGTGCTTATCTTATATTCAGTATTTAATTTTAGAATCTTTTTTGAGCTAAATTCATGGTTTCTAGAAAGAATTGATTTGTCAAAATCATTAGCCCAATAACTTACATTAAACCCAGCAATTAACACATTTGGAATGTTAATTATTAATATTATTAATAATATTGTAAAAATATTTATGGAATAAGATTTTTGGGGAGGAGTTAACATAGAACAAGCTTGTTTCAACTTATTTTAATATAAAGTGGTCGTGATTAGTAGCTTAGTAATTAAAATATGAAAATGGTTATTGAATTAATACAGCTTGCTGTATTATAAAATAATGGGAGTATATAGCATATTAGTATACAAATGTATTTATACTGCTTTGCAAGGAAGTTTTTTTGATTTTAAAACAAGTGCCATTTTATAAAATGGTACTATGATTAAAATTTATTGATAATTAATTGTAAAATACAGGTTTTTTATAAAGTATATTTGCAGTTTATATACAGTTTAATCTATATTTGAAATATTTTACTTGTAATTAAAAAATCTTATTCTAACAATTCCAATATAATGATTTTACTATATGCCACTTCTTTGGCAATTTTTTTAGCAATTATATCCATTTTTTACAATTGGCATTCTTCTCGCATTCCAATTTTTTTATCAGCTTTATTAATTGTAATGTCTATACATGGGATTACGCAAATTTTAATCTTTTCGGGAAAACCACTTGGACTATTATTAGTTTTTTATAATAATTTTTGTCCTATTTATTTCTTAGCAGGACCACTCGTATATTTTTATATTAGAGGAACGCTTAATGATAATCCTACATTATTTAAATATGACTTTTTACATTTTATACCAGCTTTAATTATTGCTATAGATGTTGCACCATATTGGTTTTCTTCGTTAGATTATAAAGTAAGTATTTTGAAAATAATTACTAATAATCCAATTAACCTAGAATATTTAAAGGTTAATTGGTTAATTCCACCTGCGTATAATTTTATACTCAGGATGAGTTTGCTATTTTCTTATAGTCTCTGGTCTTTATTTATTTTGATACATTTTCAATTGAAAAGAGATAAAAAAAGTATTCCCAATGATCAATTTTCAGTAACATTTAGATTTTTATTAGTATTAACTATATGTATGACTATTTTATCATTGTGTTATTCAATAGTTTCTATTCAACTAGCATTAGCTAATAAAAAAATCACTTCAGTGACAAGAGGCTATTCTATTTGGCTGAACACAATTGGAGAATTCTCATTTTTAACTATTTCAATATCGCTGATTGCATTTCCTAAAATACTGTATGGAATGCCTGCTGCAAAATCATTTACAAACTATTCTAAATCACCAATGCCATCTTCTGGCATATCAATCAATAACAAAAAAGAACTTGTTGATTTTATACATCAGGAAGAATTATCTGAAACTAAACTTAATTTTATTGATCAAGAAGATCCATTTGCAAGTTTAGCATCCCGACTAATTTTTTACATTAAAGAAAACAAATGTTATTTAGATACTAATTTTTCGATAGACACATTAGCAAATTCCCTGGGTGTTCCAAGACATCACTTAAATTATACATTAAATAGACTATTAAAATTAAAATTTCCTGAATTTCGACAAACGTTGAGGGTTGAACATGCAAAAAAATTATTACTAGAAGGCAAAGGAGCAACTATGTCGATCGATGGGATTGGCATTCAATCTGGATTTTCATCTAGAACAACATTTTTTAAATTATTTAAAGAAGAAGTTGGTCTTACACCCACTGAATTTTTACAACAATCAAATATGTAATTATCCATAATTGAATTAATTGATAATATTCTATTTAAAATGTAGGACATGGTATTTCCTTAGTACCACTAGATTTATTTTTTCTATAAATCAACGATAATTCCATGCCCCCTTTGCCATTTGATGCTGTTTTTAAAGAGGAAATATTAATATCATAACTCAATCCAATACTAAAATCATTATAATCTAAGCCAATAGTTGGTATTAATGATTCTAAAACTTCATTCATTCTTAACCAGCTACCTATATATATTTTATTAGACATTTCATATTCAGTGTTAAACTCAAGTGCTAATGAACCTCCAAAAATTAAATTACTTGAAGTTGATTGTTTGCTATAATTAGTGCTCAAGTATAAATATGTGTTTGGATTTAACAGTTCGAAAGAAGTACCGGCATGTAAAGTTATACGTGGTTGTATATTAAAAATTGAGGATCCTGGAAATGTAATTTTATGTCCATTTAGATGATATAAAGATAATCCAAAATAATTATAATTAATTCCATCCGTTGAATTACTATACAAAATACCCGCATTAATATCTAAATAATTAAAACTTGCATTTAATTGATTAATCTTTTCAGTTGGAGAAATATTCCAAGCACCACTAAAGTTATCATATCCATTTTCAAATTGCAGTCTTGTACCATCAATATTATTATTTACATAAGTAGCTTGAAAACCTATCCCTAATTGACTATTATTTGTTTCGTCAATTTTTTTAAAATATGCAGTAGACAATGAGAGAAAATTAGACTTCAAAATATTATTTGATGACATATCAGACATCATCATTATTCCTAATGCCCATCTATCTTCAGTTATTTTATTTTTTTCAAATAAAGGAGCATCAATTGAAATAGTAGATGTACTAAAAGCATTGTTTATAGAATTATATTGTGTTCTATGATTAGCACAAAATCTTAGCGACCCATTAAATTTTCCCGTAAGTGCTGGATTTAAAGAAAGTGGTGAAGCATAAAATTGTGAAAATGCAGGATCTTGTGCATAGGATTGTAAACTATACAAAAAAATACTTACCATTATGCCAACTGCTCTTCTCATATATTATTATCTTATCAATATAACAGTTCCTTTAATTTGATATGGTTTACCTGATCTATAAAATGAAGAATACCATATGAAAGTTTCTTGACCTTGCAATACATTTTTATACTTTCCATCCCAACCATTAAAGGGATTGTTACTCTGAAATACTAACTCGCCCCACCTATTATAAATAAGTAAATTAAATGAGGAGATTTTATCAGGATTTAGTATTTTAAAAATATCATTTATGCCATTATTGTCCGGAGAAAATGCATTAGGGAAAAATTGATCACACTTATTCAATTGTACATATGTAAAAGCCTGCTCTGAACTACAATTATTGGAAACTAAAACACTATAATGACCCTGTTTTGTGACAATTAAACTATCGGATGTTGATCCATCACTCCAAAGGTATCTTTTGAAATTACCTGGATAGAGAATTAGCGTATCATTCGGACAAATAAAATAATTTGAATTTAAATTCGGAACTGGCTTATTTAAAACCAATAAATTAAGAATTCTAATACTGTCATATCCCATTCTAATTTTGAAAGTATCTATATATTTTCCGCTTCGGATATAACCAGCATAGTTGCTGCCATTACAAATAACTGTATCTATATTTGAATATACTAGGATATTTTTTATTTCATTAACATCAATAATTTTTATTTTTATAACGGTATCATACGTTAACCCTCCTCTATCAGTTGTTCTAATTCTAATTGAGTAGGTAGATTTTGTTTCGTAGTCAAAAGAGACTCTTGCTTTTAATGCTGTACCACTAATCGTAAAATTACTGTTATCTGTAGCACCTATTCCACTTACTAAACTGTAACTATGTGTATCTCCTGCATCTACATCAACACTGCTTAGTATTCCTACTGTATCGCCTACCAGATTGTTTTCGCTGATAGCACTATCTGCAATTTTAATTTGCGTAGGTGCTTCGTTTTGATTGATAATCTTAATCAACAATACCGTATCGTAT
>CANGCK010000086.1 GCA_947452295.1 Sphingobacteriia bacterium | reverse complement strand
TGAAATGTTTAACAGGCGAATTCCATGTGACAAATAAAATCAATAAAAGTTAACACATAAAATGAGCCATAAACAACGCTTGCATGCTAGTTGAAATGTTTAACAGGCGAATTCCATGTGACAAATAAAATCAATAAAAGTTAACACATGAAATACGGTATTCTACTAGCGATTCTTTTTGTGAGTGGCTGCGGGGGCAGTTCATTTATTAATAGTGTGCCTAGTAATTATTTACAGCCAGAAGAAATGCGTTATGTCATGTGGGATATGTTGAGGGCAGATGAGTATTACAACCGAATTCTTATTAATGACTCGACACATCAACTCCAAAAAGAAAATTTCAAATTATATGACCAGGTATTTCGGTCATATGGTATAACTAAAGAAAAATATTATTCTAGTTTTAAATTTTACGAGTCGCACCCTAAACTTTTTAAGGAGTTGGTAGATTCTGTAGAAGCCACTTCAAAGCAAAGCAGAGAAAAGGCGCTGAAACAATTAAAATAAAAAAAGCAAAACTTTTTATTGCATAAAATGTTATTATCAACATCATTTTAATTCAACATAAACAACAAACAATGAGTATCCAAAAAGGACAACAAGCACCAGATTTTTCTTTATTTAATACAGAAAAGCAAAAAGTTACTCTTTCTGATTTCAAAGGTAAAAATGTAGTCGTATTATTTTTCCCGTTGGCATATACTGGGGTATGTACTGCAGAACTTTGTAACGTGCGCGATAATATTGCCGTTTATAACAATACCAATGCTACAGTTTTAGGCATTTCTGTTGATTCATTATTTACTTTAGATAAGTTTAGAACAGAGCAAAACTTGAATTTTTCTTTGTTGAGTGATTTTAATAAACAAGCTGCCACCGATTTTGGCGTTTTATATGAAACATTCCCAGCATTTGAAATGGCAGGTGTGAGCAAAAGAGCTGCATTTGTGGTTGATAAAGAAGGTGTTGTGCAATATGCAGAAGTATGTGCTACCCCTGGTGATTTGCCGAATTTTGCTGCAATTCAGGAAACATTACAAGGATTAAACTAGTAGTTTTATTGATTTTTTCTTATTATTAAGCGATGTTTCATTGATAAAAATGAAACATCGCTTATGATTTTTTTATTATTTGAAATTTTAATACTAATTTTGAATTGAAATACAATATGTCGATTGAAGACTAATATAACTATATTATTATTGATTTGTTTTATTATTTCAACTGGTTTTACCGGTGATGATAAGCCATTTTATTCAGTCAATAGTTTTTTGGAAACCAATGCGAAGGTTCAGCGTTTTTACCCTAACCCTGCTACACAGTATATTCAGTTTGAATTTGATAGATCTGTTGATCGGTTCTACACCCTTGAAATTTATAGTTTTATTGGAAAAAAGATGAATGCATCTATAGTAAATGATGCAAAATTGACTATCTATTTTGATGATAGTTACTATAGAGGTCTTTATATTTTTCAACTACGCGACCGTACCGGACGTATTGTTGAATCTGGGAAATTTCAAATCATCCGATAGAAAGTCAAAAGTCAAAAAGCTTGAGCTATTGTCCTTGCAACATGTCTTCTTTTTTATTATTACATTATTACTTATCTGCTACTTCAACAATTAGGAATTTTAAATAATTTGTATTGTCCATTCCCCAAATTATTGGATGATCCGATGATTGTGCGTTGAAAGTGACTTGTCTGATTTTTTTACGGGCGTCCTTCGCGGCCATTTCAATAGTTTGTAAAAACAAATCGGGGGGCACTAAATTGGTGCAGCTAGAGGTTACAAGGAAGCCCCCATTATTGAGTAGTTTCATTCCTCTCAAATTAATTTCTTTGTAACCTGTAACGGCTTTTTGTATATTTTCTCTACTCTTAGTAAATGCAGGTGGATCTAGCATTACCACATCGTAAAGACGTCCTTCTTTCCCCCAATCTTTTAAAACATCGAAGGCATTCATCGTTTCAAATTTACAAATATGGTCGAGTCTATTTAATGTAGCGTTTTTGTTGGCTTGCGCAACAGCTTGTTCAGAAATATCGATACCCAATACCGAATTCGCCCCATAGTGTGCCGCATGAATTTCGAATGTGCCTGTATAGGTAAAAGCGCCTAATGCGTTGGCTCCTTTTACAATCGATTGAATGGCGCGACGATTGTCTTGTTGATCGAGGAAGTACCCTGTTTTTTGTCCATTTTCTATATCAACATAAAATTTCAACCCATTTTCATTAATAATGATATTGGTATTGAAGGGTGCCGATAAGAACCCTTTTTGCTGTTCTAGTCCTTCTAAAGTTCTTACTGGAACATCATTTCGTTCATATATACCTTTGGGGGCAAATATTTCTTCTAGGGCTTTAACAATGGTAGTTTTCCATTTTTCTATCCCCAAAGAAAGGGTTTGTAGTACAAAGTAGTCGTTGAATTTATCGATAATAAGAGCCGGCAAATAATCTGCTTCTCCAAAAACTAGTCTACAATTTTCGGTATACCCCAATTTTTTTCGGTATTCCCAGGCATTTTTTATTTGATTGATGATAAAAGTTTCATCTATTTGTTGAGGTTTTCGGGTTAATAGGCGGATAATTATTTGAGATTGGGGGTTGATGTACCCGATTCCGGCAAACTTACCATCTGCATAACGCACTTCTACTAAATCGCCGGGTGCTGGGGTGCCGGCAACTCTGTCTACTTCATTGCCATAAATCCATGGGTGTCCGTTGGCTATTCTTGGTGAAATTTTCTTTTTTAGATAAACCTTAATCATTTGGCAAATATAGCATTAGTATAACTGTCAATTTTTCCCTTTTCTTTGCGTGGCAAAATATTTGTCGATGGGTGGTTACTAATATTTTAAAGACATGGAAGAACAAGAAATGCCGAATAAAGCAGAAAATGCTGAAAAAGTTGAAGGAATTGATCATAATGCTGACGAAAATGCAGCTGGAGCTGAACAATTAAATGAAGCCGTTGACGAAGCGTCGGAAACTGATAAATTAAAAGCAGCATTGCAGGATCAGAAGGATAAATTTTTACGATTAATGGCAGAGTTCGACAATTTTAGGCGTAGAACTGCTAAAGAGCGATTAGAATTGATGCAAACCGCTGGTAAGGATGTAATTATTTCATTGTTAGATGTGTTAGATGACTGTGATAGAGCCGAAAAGCAATTAGTTGGTTCGGACGATATTGCTGTACAGAAAGAGGGCATTCAATTGGTATTTAATAAGTTGCGTAGTACATTGCAGCAGAAAGGGGTGAAAGCAATGGAAAGCATAGGCGTATCATTTGATGTAGAGCAACATGAAGCTATTACAGAAATACCTGCACCTAATGAGGAAATGAAGGGAAAGGTAATGGATGAAGTGGTGAAGGGGTATTTTATGGGAGATAAGATTATACGATTTGCAAAGGTGGTGGTAGGTAAATAATTACAAAAAGCAATAGAAACATTTAAAGTACCAAAAAGTGTGATGTTTCGAAAATATGAATTATGGCAAAAAGAGATTTTTACGAAATATTAGGGGTTAGTAAAACGGCCACTGCAGAAGAAATTAAGAAAGCTTACCGAAAGGTGGCCATGCAGTTTCATCCTGACAGAAATCCTGGTGATGCAGCTGCGGAAGAGAAATTTAAGGAGGCCGCTGAAGCTTATGAGATATTGAGTGATGCCGATAAGAAGGCAAAGTATGATCGATATGGCCATGCTGCATTTGGGCCAGGAACTGGTGGTGGCGGATACCACAGTGGCGGCATGGATATGAATGACATTTTTAGTCAGTTTGGAGACGTATTTGGTGAAGATATGTTCGGCAGTTTTTTTGGTGGGGGAAGAAGTAGAGGAGGTGGAGGAGGTTCGCGGGCAAGGGGACAGCGAGGCAGTAATTTGCGGATCAAGTTAAAGTTAACTTTTGAAGAAATTGCTAAAGGTGTAACCAAGAATGTGAAAGTGAAGAAGCATATTTCTTGTAATACATGTGCGGGGAGTGGTGCTAAGGATAAAAATAGTGTGCAGAATTGTGGCACATGTGGTGGAAGTGGTCAGGTAAGGAAAGTAACCAGTACATTTTTGGGACAGATGCAAACGGTAGCTACTTGCCCTACTTGTAATGGCGAAGGTACTACGGTAACGGCCAAGTGTGGTGCTTGTAAAGGCGATGGGCGTGTATATGGCGAAGAAGCAATCAGTATAGATATACCAGCAGGAGTGCAAGAGGGAATGCAGTTGAGCATGAGCTCAAAAGGAAATGCCGGTGCAAGAGGTGGTGCACCGGGAGATTTAATTATACAGATAGAGGAAGAGCCGCATGTAGAGTTACATAGAGATGGGTTGAATGTGGCATATGATTTATATGTAACTTTTCCGGATGCAGTTTTTGGATGTAGTGTAGAAGTGCCTACTATTGATGGGCGGGCAAAAATTAAGATACCTGCAGGTACGCAGAGTGGCAAAATATTTAGGTTAAAGGGAAAAGGTTTCCCTGAAGTGCAGGGCTATAGCCGTGGAGATCAATTGATTAATGTAAATGTGTGGACGCCACAATCGATTAGTTCGGAGGAAAAAGAAGCGTTAGAAAAAATGGCTGCAAGTGCCAATTTTATACCGAATCCGGCTAAAGGAGAAAAAAGTTTTTTTGACCGGGTAAAAGAAGCCTTTAGTTAATATTATCAAATGAAATTTTAAAGACGCCAATTATGGGCGTCTTTTTTTTTGCACTTTTTTATAGAAATACTTCGTGAAATTATAGGAGGAGGTAAATAGATTTTATTGAAAACTCAAAACAAATCGGAATACAATTTATGTTACTTGATTTGCAAATTTTAATTGTGCTCTTTTTATTGATTAGAAGTGAATGTAAATAATTTAAAAAATGAGTTTCAAAAATATGCAATAATAGAATATATGTAAAAATATAAAAATATCGGATTTTTGCTCAATTTGTTCATTTTTTCTTTAAAAATAAATTCATTATGGTACCCTTTTATGTACCCCCTATTTTTTGATTTTGTTCGAATTATTAATTTTCTTTGCAATACGTTACATATCCATGAAGAAACCACTGTTTATGAAAAGATTCACGTTAATCTTGAGACTTGCCTGTCTGGTATTGGCTACCTCCATATTTTTTATTCAATCTGTTAACTCGCAGATCACTAACCTTAATTACAAATGGCAAACGGGTAATACCTATACGGCTATTGCGGGAGGCACTGGTTTAATTGCGGGAGGTAATACCACTGCGGGAGCTGCATCTGCAGTAACCAATATTGGATTTACGTTTAAATACCAAGGGGTTAATTATACGCAGTTTTCTGCCAATGCAGCGGGTTTACTTAAGTTGGGTAGTGTGGCAGTAACAGCAGAGTCTGTTAACAACACAGTATCAACTACTAATACCCCTAAAGTTTTTGCCATATGGGATGGATTTTATGCAGGTTCTGCAGCTAGTGGTGGCGGTGTTTCTTATGTGTTAACGGGTTCAGCGCCTAACAGGGTTTTAACGGTTCAGTGGAATGTGTCTTATTCATCGGGTGGGGCTACAGCCTATAATTTTCAGGTTAAGTTGTATGAAACAACGAATAAGATTGAGTTTGTGTATGGCACTTCAAGTGCTGCATTATTAAGTGCATCAATAGGTTTGGGAGGTGTTAGTGCAACAACGGAATACATGTATGTGGCGTCGAATGGAGATATAGCCAGTGTTTATGGATATTACGATAATCAAACAGTATGGCCGGGGAATGGAAAGGTTT
>CANGCK010000085.1 GCA_947452295.1 Sphingobacteriia bacterium | reverse complement strand
TTATCAATGTTTGAAATCGGGACCGACATCCTGATGATGTCCTCCGTGCAATTTAACTGTTCTGGTGACAATAAATTAATCGTAGTTCGAGGAATATTTATCATAATCTCCGGGCTAATATCCGCATGACTTAATACAGAAGTTTTAGTAACTGATGACACTAGATTATAATTAAAATATTTACCTAGTTGTTTCACTCCATTCCAATTGGGAATTTGAGAAAATACTTGAAAATTATTAATGGTATTATAGGAAAATAAGTTTCCGCTGCCTGTTGAATATGGAGCCCCCATTGAAGTAAAAGACAATAAAGAGATGTATTTATCTGTAGCATTCTCAAAAAAATAATCGTCCAAAATAAAATTAACAGTATTTGCATTCACCCCATCTAATAGATTATAGGTATTATTTATAACATTATTTGGAGAATACGTACCAATTCCAATTATATTGCCATCAGAATTAATAACTTTTTTGCGCTGTAGGTAAACAGTTTGAAAATTCAAACCACGCTGAAAATATGCCGGCAAGAAACTATACTTAAATGTAGCATGATTTGGAACGGTATGCACAACAGACTGTCCAGATACATTCATACACGCTGTATTTAATATCATCAAGCTAAAAAAAATAAAAAGCCATTTCATATAATATCTTTTCTATTAAAAATTCAATGAATAACCTGTATTAAAAACAAATTCTCGAAGTTTATTTCCAGAAATGTATTGAAGACTGCAATTGATATTTTGTTTCAATTGGTGTTTTTCTTTTTGCTTATGTCCTGTTGTCTTTTCTTTAGAGGGTGGAGTATAGTTCGCAACCAATTTGGCATTAATGATGTTATCCGTTAACCCTCTTGAATTTTTTGAACTATTATAAGACAAACTGACGTTCACCGGAAGTTGTTTATTCATTAGTACTTTTGTAAATGCCAATGTAGGACCTATATATGTAGTCTTTTCTCCTTGAATTTGATTAGCATAATAATTAACAGCCAAATTACCAGTTAAATCAGTTGGACTAAATGCATAAGTATATACTACATTAGATGCAACAAAATGATTATTATTTTTATTTTCAGCATTATTACCCAGCGCATCCTGCGTTTGCTGCAAACTAACATTCAGTGAAATAGATTGCTTATTAGATTTTCCAGGAAATTGATAAATGGCTGATTGACTGAATGAGTTGTTTATTTGATAGTAATTCAAACTATCTAAACCATTTATAAAAAATGGATCTGTTGGTGGTCTGACTTTTGTATAAGAAGTGAAATTAGAAAACGCTGTATTTAATATCAGTCGGTTATTTGGGGTAATTCCTATATTCAGTAATGAGATCCATCTGCTATTGGAAGATGTTTTTGATCCATCTAAATTATTCCATTGTAAACCTGTGTTAGCTGTAATATTCACTTTGCCTTTCCATAAATTAAAAGAAGGTGCTACTGTAATATTTTCTAAATCATTATTTACGAAATAAGCGCCTAAAGAAGTATATCCGGGAGATACCCGTTGATATTTTATTTGAAAATTTGTTTTTT
The DNA here is from genome assembly GCA_947452295.1 of Sphingobacteriia bacterium. GTDB lineage: Bacteria > Bacteroidota > Bacteroidia > Chitinophagales > Chitinophagaceae > Sediminibacterium. The sequence continues at coordinate 4,356 of CANGCK010000085.1, read as the reverse complement.
TAATTACAAAACCAGCTGACACATTGATTGCATCATAGAATGAAAGTCCGGATTTTGGAGGAAATATTTTTGAGAGGAGGTTAAAGGTATAGCTCCCAGGCACACTATTTGCATTTGCATTATTTTTAGTTATCGAATTAAATCTGTTGTCATTTAATAATGCAGAAAATGCATACATCAGTTCTAACTGCAACCACTTTGTGGGTTTTAAATTAGTTTTGATAGAGGAGCTAAAATTAGACTGGGGAGTAATCGTTGTTTGTAACGGTATAAATGGTATGGAGGTTGCATCATCATTTACACTCAACATATTCCACTCTGTTTGCCACGTTTCACCTGCATATCCCAGCAGTATACCTATTGCATTTCTTTGAAATGAAATATTTTGAGGATATGCAATATTAAAAGGGAGTGCATCACGCAAACTACCTTTCATGAACATGAACCGATATTTCTTAGGAGTAAGCTCTAAACCATATCCTTTAAAAACATGTCCGGCTAATGTGTATTCATTAAAATTCATATTGCTAGTGCCTAAATGTAATTTTATCCATTTGTATTGCGGAACAAACTTGAGCCGATTAAAAGGCTGGGTATAATTGGCTTTTGCATTGGTGTAACTAAATGTCAACGGCGTGGGTATGCCAAAAAAGTTAAGGTTCAAAGAGGCATTGGCAAACCAATTAAATGGATCACGTCGGGAAACTTCTCTGTTGGATTGGTAAACTACCGAATTAAGGTTAAATGAACCATTCGCAGTTATCCCTTTTTTAAAACTAATATCTTTCAATGTTTCATAAGAAACATCTTGCGCATTTACCATGTAAGGCAATACAATAAAGCATATTACTATAAAACAACACTTTGCATTGTACATTAGCGAATATTTATTGAATTTAATAGTTGGGAATAGCCTACAACTATTTGCAACCATAATTATTTATTGATATCGATTCACTCAAAACAGAGCAATAACAACCACTTTATGATTACTATTACTTTTTTCTTAATACAGAATTGTTAAAGGATCACTCATTTGGCTATTTTTCCCATCAACAAAAATTGCCTTTATTTTATAACGATAACTATTGTTTAATTGCACTTCATCATCTTCATAGAAAAATTGATTCGAATCGATTCTGGCTAACATCGAAAAAGCACCTTCATTGTTTGCGCGATATAATAAAAAATAATCTACCCCGGTATATTGGTATTCCCAATGTATTCTTATACCATTTTTTTCTTTATTCACTTCTCCGCTTAATTTTCCAACCGATTTTTTTACTGGTGGATCTACTTCGATTATTCCAGATAAATCTTTACTGCTATTATTACTACTATCAGCAGTTACCAAAAGATACTGGTACTTAATTTTTTCTTGAAATAATGTATCTACAATGGCCAATAGCGAAAGATTACTTGAAGCAGGTATTGCAGCAACAAGTGAAGTATCGGTTAATTTCCCCATTGGCATTTTGTACAATGTATAATGCGACAAGTCGGAAGATTCTGAAGGAATAATAGAAATTCGAATTGAAGTATCGGTTGCGCTTACGCTTCTTATTAATGCAGGAGAAGGAGGAATGGTATCGGGCCTTCTCAATATCAGCGTATCGGAATAATCGGACAGATTAAAATAATCATCTGCTGCTACAACCGAATAATACACTTTAGCAGTAAGTGCATTTAATTTAAGGGTATCTTGGTATACCGTATCCTTTATAAAATGGGGTGTGATGGCAATCATTTCTTCGGTGGCATTGTTGGCTCTAAACAATCGATATCCTTGTATATCTTTATCTGGATTAGATTTCCATCGAATAGTAGCAATGCCGGTTGAATCGATGGATGAACTCAAATCCATAACGGGTTTAACAGGCGGCATAGAATCTTCTCCCTGAAACAAATAAGGTAGTGAGGTAAATGTTAGATAAGGTTCTTTATACGTAATAGAAAGTTTATAATAATTGTTTACAAACCGAACCGTATCGATCAATTGATTGGTAATTGCTGTTATTTCTTTTTCTGCAACTGCTACATAGGAATGATTGTAATAGGGAGATACCCACAATTGCATGGAGGCTATTTTGGAAATAATACTGTCGGGAAAAGCCCAACTTAACTTTACTTTTCCAACACCTGCAAATTCTCCTAACTGAATAAATGGTCTATAGGCTGCAACTATAAAATTACGTTGTGCGGCAATTGCAGAATAAGGTCCTTTTTTGCCAAAGGGTGTTATTCCTCTTACTCTGTAATAAATAGAATCGGTATTGGGTAATGGGATAGAATCGGTAAAAGAAGCAAAACCGGGCGATTTATTTTTAGCCAATTGAACAAAAGGTAAATCACTTACCGGCGAAAATGTTCTCTTATCGTAAGAACGTTCAATTTCGTAAGCAGTGTAAAATGAATTTACATGCTCAATATTCCAACTAAGTCCCACCATATTATTCTGCACTGCTAACAAAGGTTTTTCAACAGCGGGCGTTTTCCACAATTCATCTCCCGAAATGTATAAAGAGCCCATTTTATACTTCAATTCTTTCTTCAGAGCTGCGGGAATATTTAATTCTACGGAATACAAATACTGCTCGCCACTGGCTACCACATCGTCTTCAAAAGCAAGTGCGGCAGCTTTTGCAGCAGGGAAATGCATATCAGCCAACAGTAGGGTTATTCCATATCTACGATTCACTTCATCTAATTTACCCAAAACCGATGTTGCAGGAGCTTGGTCTGTTTTCTCCGGATACATTAATACCCCTATGGTTTCTATTAAACTATCTTTGCCGGAGAGTTGCGTTATATTGGCCTGCGAAATGGGTGATATTTTTTTTGTCCAGCTAGACGTAGTTGACTTTTGGGAAACAAGCACTCCATTTTTTGATACAAGATGTTTGTGCAAGGTATAACCATACTGTATGCCCAATTGCCATAGAACCGGTTCCGAAGGAACCCATCTTAATTTAACAACACCATTAGCAGCATCGCCTACCATATATAAATAGGGAATCGTATTTTTTTTCTGTGCAGCGGCATCATGATCACCTGCGCACAAGCATAGCAATAGAAGCAGGATGAATTTATAGGTATTATTAAAAAACATGTATATCGATTAATTAAAAAAGCGGATTAAAATTTAATATTTACTGTTTTTGTGGTAGTTATTTTACGCAGCCCGGGTAATTGGTAGTTCACCTCAATCGGATACGATTCACCGGGAATTAAGTCGGTATAATTTTTTGCTTGCAAAATGCGGCGCGCCCCTTCTGAAATTGTTTTACCATAGATATATTGGTAAGCTGCTGCATTTCTCAAATCAATAAAATCTTTATATATGTAATAAGAAAGGAAATAGCCGAACTGAATGCTTCCAGATTTAGAGCGAGCATTGGTGTTTTGTATATCTGCAGCAGTAAGCAGATAAGGGGTTGCTTCTCCTAAATTAGTCAATGAAATAGCTTGTAAAGGAAGCAGTCCTTTATCGGTGGTATTGCGCCAGTTGATATTTAATCCACTTGAAGCATACCATTCATACAACAATGGGTATTGAATAGAATTCAACCAACGATTGTTTGGAGAGGCCGTTCTTTGAATCAGGGAAGGTGTTTCCGCATCAATACCATTTAATTCAACCGCATCAAAAGTTTCGGCTAAATCTGCTTTTTTACCAATCACCCAAAGATTACCTTGTGCAATATCAATGAGGTCTTTGCTGTTTTGCATAGCTTCCCATTTATCGCTAAATGTTGAATAAGCGCTGGTTCGATAATTGTATTGATATAAGGTGAAATCAATTTGCTTCACTGCTGTGGAACTTAATTTATTGGCAGTAGTGGTTACTGTATTTCCATCACCTCCTATTTGTTGAGTTGCTTCAACTTTTACTGTTTGCGACTTATTAGCGTTATTTGATTGTGGTGAACGAATAAAACTCAACTGATAAATGGTACTTGTTTTTAATTGTACTGGAATATTAAATTGAACTATTTTTTGTGCAACATCATATTTAAGTGGGATATTGATGCTTGCTTTAGCATTAGCCGGTAAAAAAGAAGCGATATAGTTGTACGCATTTTTTTCATCAGAAGCAGGAAACAAATAAGCTTGTCCGCGTTTCAACTGAACATACCCATTACTATATTCTTTTGGATGAAAATTGTATTGAAGGTTAACGGGGTAAGCATACGCTACATTAGATGCAGGAATGGTTGCGGGTGCAGCACCTGTAGTAAACTGTACAGATTTTTCTTCGGTGTCGGGAGTACCATCTCCTTTTAATAAAGGATTCCAAACACCATTTATTTTCTTTTCCCAATATACTTTTACGTTGAAATTTAATGATTGAAGCGG
>CANGCK010000084.1 GCA_947452295.1 Sphingobacteriia bacterium | reverse complement strand
AATGGAAATATTGTTGGCACAGATAAACAACTTAATGATTTTGCTCCTGGTAATTATACTTTATGGATAGCCAACAACGGTGCCGAATACGGCGCTTGCGCCACTAAACAAAATGTTACAATTAATAAAATCGATCAATTATCTTGGGGAACTATTACCTCCAAAAACATACCTTGTGCTGGTGGTTCCGATGGTGATATTAGTGGATCTATTACGGGTGGTATTGCTCCTTTTACTTTTTCTTTGAATTCATCTTTACAAAATACCTCAGGGCATTTTATTAATTTAAAATCCGGTGATTATTCATTCAACGTAACAGATGGTTGTAGTCAGTTAGTGTCCCCACAGTCAATAACCTTGGTAGAACCTGCACCCTTATCAATATATACCAATGTAATAAATGCTGCTTGTAGTAATCCTGCATCCGGGTCTGTTACCGTAGGTGTAAATGAATCTGCTGGTTCTTTTAATTATAAATTGTATAATGTTAATAATGTATTGATTCTTGAAAAAATCGATACCCCTTTAACAGCTTTAATTGTGGATGGATTACCAGCAGGGTCGTATACCGTAAAAGTTTATCGAGCAAATGAATTAGATTGTACACCTGCTACTAAAAGTTTTTTGATAGACGCTACGGAAGCCCTTTCTTTACAAATAACATCGTATAAAAATATTCAATGCTTTGGCGCAACTTCCGGATCTTTATCATTTGCTGCATCAGGGGGGATGAAAAATGGACATCGTTTTTTTATTAAGAATACAGCCACCAATGATACAATAGCATCTAATGATGGTAATTTCTCCAATCTACCCGCTGCAACTTATAAAGCATGGGTAATGAATGCAGATGTAAGTTGCAATGATATTGGTTATTACAGTGCAGATATTGTATTGAGTTCCACATCTGCGTTGAATATTGTTTCAACATCATTCCCGGTGTCTTGTAATAGCCAAACAGATGGCAAAATAGCAACAACTGTATCAGGTGGTGCTTCCGGCTATCAATATTCTTGGGAAGAATACGATGAAACTGACGCTTCATGGTTTCCCCGTTTTGATCAAAAAACACAAAATTGCACCAATGTATCGAGTGGAAAATATCGATTAAAAGTAACGGATAGCAATACTTGCGTAAAGTATTCCTCAGAAATAATTGTTGCAGAACCTGCCGAATTGCTGCTTACTGTAAATTCAATTGATGATATTGTTTGTTTAGGCGATAAAGGTACTGTTAACATGACTGCAATCGGTGGAAATGGTTCCTATGTTTTTCAACGAAAATTAACCAATGCGTTACAATGGGAGGATTGCATAAATTCATCTTTGTATAATTCAGGCGAATATTTACTGCGCGTTAAAGATGTGAAGGGGTGTATTGCCGAACACGATGAAGTGATAACCTTTACTGATCCTGTTGAAAAGTTAAGTACGACAGTAGAATTGTCTGATTATAATGGGTACAATGTTTCCTGCAATGGCAATAAAAATGCACGAGTTATCGTAAATGCTACTGGTGGTAATGGAGACAATTACGATGGTTATTTATATTCATTTAATAAAAGCGCATTTGCCAATACCAATCAATTCACATCAGGTTCCGGCACCTTTACCGTTGCGGTAAAAGATGCAAGAGGATGCATTGATTCGAGTAATGTTGTACTTACACAACCCAGCGCTCCAATTAATGCCAGCATTGTACAACAACAAAATAATAACTGCGCAGCCGATAGCACTGGTTTTATTATTGTACAATCCGTTAATCAAGTTGGTTCAGTGAAATATCGGTTGGGTAATGATGATTTAATGAGCGATACTAAAGTTGGAAACCTTAAATCCGGTTATTATACCTTGGTAAGTATTGATGATAATGCATGTACCGATACGGTAAATTTTATGATTACCGATTTACATCAGCCTATTAAATACAATGCAACTATTCAGCATGTAAAATGTTTTGGTGATTCAACAGGTTCAATCAATATAAATGTTAGTGGTGGTTATGGAAAGTATCGTTATTTGTGGGATGATACCTTGAAAGGAACTGCTGTATTAAATAATTTGCCATTATCTACGCATCAATTAATTATATCAGATTCTTTGGGATGTACAATTGAAACGGACAGGTTCATTGTTTCTCAGCCTGAGGCGCCTCTCGCTTTTAGTAACGTTGAATGGCAGGACATTAAATGCTTGGGTGATGCTGGGTTAATATTTACTAATGCTCTTGGAGGTTCTGGTTCTAAATCGTTTAGTTATGTACAATCTTCCACTAATGATGAGCTGGCTTTTCAACCCGGTATTACTCCTTTTCAGCCAGGGGAGTATAGTATTGAAGTAATGGACGCTAATTTTTGTAAAGCTGTATATCCTCAAAAAATAACTTTTACATCACCGCAGCAAAAACTGCAATTTAATGCTAATTTGTCTGATTATAATGGTCTTAATATTAGTTGCTATGGAGGGAATAATGGATATATTCATACAACTCCGATTGGAGGAAATATGGGTTCATATAATGGATACTGGTTTGCAATTAATGAGGGCAATTGGTTGAAATATGATCAAACAAAAAAATATTTCGAGTTTGATTCGCTTAAAGCGGGATTGTTTAAGATTAGTATAAAAGATGCAAGAGCATGTATTTTTAATGATACTTTTAAGTTGACCCAAGCTGATAATAGTATTAATATTGAATTGAAAAATAAACAAAATAATTTATGTGCTGATTCTTCAAAAGGTTTTTTTGAAATAATCACAACTAACTCAATTCATCCTGTATTATATAGTATTGATAGCGGTTTTACTTATCAGCAATCAAATATTTTTGAAAAACTGTTTTCAAAAAAATATCAAATTAAAACACTGGATGCTAATGGTTGTAGTCAAAACAAGCTAGATAGTATTGTTGATTTACATAATCCAATTAAACTATCTACAAAAGTTCAACCGATTTTATGTTATGGTTCTAATTCCGGTGCTATTATTGCCTTTGTAGAAGGCGGCTCTAAACCATATAATGTTTCTTGGTTTGATTCTTCAGTAAAATTCACTAGTGATACTGCAAAATCATTGGGTGCAGGGATGTATCATTTAATGGCTTCAGATCAGTTTGGTTGCAATTCTCTGGTAGAATATGTAAAATTAGAAAATCCGAATCAACTAATAATTAAGTCAATTGAGGTTCCGGAAATTGTTTGTTTCGGGGATAGTGTTACACCCAAAATAAACACATTTGGAGGTATTGGTAAATATCATTATTGGTATAAAAGTATTTATTTAAATGATTGGTTACCGTTGTTCACAGAGTCTAATGTAGATTTAAATACAAAATTGGCAGCTGGTAGTTACCACGTAAAAGTATTTGATGATAACAATTGTAGCTACTTTTACCCATCTATTGTAACTATTCAAGCGCCTGATAAACCATTAGGATTGAATTTGTCTGCAAAAAAATATAATTCATATAATGTTTCTTGTTTTGGGAATAATAATGGTCAAATTGTAACTACTACATCCGGAGGAAATGGAGGTAATTATAATGGGTATCTTTATTCATTAAATGGTATATTATTCGATACTATTGGAATATTTAATAATTTATATTCCGGTACTTATTCAATAACTGTTAAAGATGGTAGAGGATGTGTTGTTAAAAAATCAATTGATCTAATTCAGCCCGATGCTACTATGTTTTTGGATACTATAGCTGTAGTACATAATAATTGCTTTGATGGTAAGCAAGGTGGAGTGCGCTTAGTTGCAAAATATGGAATGCCTCCATATTCCTATAATGTTAATAATAATGAATTTCAGTCCGATACGGTTTTTAACCAACTTCCTTCCGGAAATAATTTATTTAAAGTTCGCGATGCAAATGGTTGCGGTCAAACTTTATCTGTCACAATTAATAATTTATTACCCAAAATTACCATGGAGATAAAATCCAATGATAATCTATGTAATAGCCAACAACAGGGCTCTATTACTGTTAATGCTTTCGGAGGAAGTGGAAGTTTTAAATATCATTGGTTGAATGTAAATGATTCATTATCCGCTAATAAGGTTAACAACTTAAAGGCGGGGACATATTATGTACAAGTTTCAGATATGTTAGGATGTTATTCTGATACTACACCAGTTCATATTAAAGAGCCCGATTCATTAAAAATTATTCATGCAGTTGCTGCAGATCCAGTTTGTTTTAATGATAGTGTTACTGCTAAAGTATCTTCAATTGGGGGTAATAATCAATTTCATTATTTATACAAAAAACGGGATACCCAAAATTGGAATACATTTTATCCTGATTTAATCAGCCATTCTCCCACTAAATTATTGGCAGGTAGTTATCAACTTAAAGTGTTAGATGATAATAACTGTGAAAGTTCCATTTTTGATAGTCTATTAGTGGTTAATCCATCACAACCACTATCTGTACAATATCAATTAAAAGATTATAATGGATTTAATGTTGCATGTTATAATGGTCATAATGGTTCAGTTCTATTAAATGGTTCTGGTGGAAATGGAAGTTCATATAAAAATTATTATTATTCTATTAATGGGGCTGGCTTTTCAAGTAACAATTTATTTGATAACCTTTCCGCTGGTATTTATCAGGTAAAAATAAAAGATGGGAGAGGATGTGTGATTTCAAAAGATATTACTTTATCACAACCGCTATTCAACATCGAACCGGATACTTTGTTGTTGAAGCATAATCAATGTATTAAAGGTAATGAGGGTGAGATATATCTTACAGCCAAAAATGGCGCTGCGCCTTATATATATGCTATCAATGATGATAATTATTATCAATCTAGCGGCTCTTTTACTAACTTATCTTCATCACAATATAATTTATTGATAAAAGATTTCTATGGTTGTTCTCAAAAAGTTAAAGTGATAATTAAAGATGTAAATCAACCATTGTTAAGCAATTCGTCAATAAAAAATGTAAGTTGTTTTGGGAAAAATGATGGTGAAATAACATTGTCTCCAAGTGGAGGAGCGCCACCTTATACTTTTAATTGGTTGAGTGCGTCTAATAATTCAACCAATCAAATAATAGGGTTAAAACCTTCTATATATACTGTATTAATATACGACAGCAATAAATGTGTACTAAATGATAGTTTTCTGATCAGTCAACCTGCATCAGCATTATCTTCAGCAATTTTTACAAAACCAGTTTGTACCAATAACCCTTTTGGTATGATTCAATTTTATGCTAGCGGGGGAACTGCTCCTTATACATATTCAATTAACAAGGGCTTAAATTGGGCTAATACATCTTTATTTAATCAAGTTAAATTGGGGAACTATCCACTAATCGTACGTGATGCCAATGGGTGCATTTGGGATAGTACTTCGAACGTTACCAATAATACAATTTATCCTAGTGTTAACTTCTTGGTAAGTACAGATCAACAGGCACAAGATACATTATTAGTGAAAGAAATATGTATTCCTAAAGCAGATTCGATACGTTGGTCCTTTGATCCCCGTGCCATTATTACTAAAGATGACGCTCTTGCCCCTATTCTTAAATTCAACAATGCCGGACTATTTACAATTGGTATGAAAGCATGGTACAGTGGATGCGATTTTACTGAAAATAAAATCATTAATATTCAGCCTGCATTATTTATTGGTAACAACGGTAAAGGTATTGAACGAATAAGCGCATCTCCTAACCCTAATAATGGACTGTTTACCTTAAACGTTAAACTATTCAAAGCACAGCGACTAAAAGCAGCTATCTATGAATTGTCGGGTAAACTATTATGGAATAAAACCTGGGATCAAACAACACAAATTCAAGAACAAATAAATATAACCAACCTCTTCTCTACCGGTATTGTTTTGTTAAAAGTAGTTACTGATGATGATGCAAAAGATTTGCAATTAGTTATTGCTAAATAAAATGATTGCAATTTAAAATAATCCAAATAACAAACATTCTTTAGTACACTAATTGAATGATTGTTATTTGGATTTGATGAATTAAAACGAATTGATTTTATACTAAATCTGCACACCTAATACAATAAATATTTTTGTACAGTCTGTTCCCAGCTTCTTGCAGAAGTTGCTACAGTTATTTT
>CANGCK010000083.1 GCA_947452295.1 Sphingobacteriia bacterium | reverse complement strand
GGCGATAAGGCAGTAAGTGCTGTTTTTATTGCATACGATTGTTGTGGTTCATATGCAATAAATGGCCCCGAGTTATTACCTAAAGTAGTAAACGAAACCGGACTGGTATAAGTAGTACCCATGCGATTGGTAGCATACGCTTTTACCATGTACTCAGTGGTAGCACTCAAACCTAGTAAGGTTCCATTAAAAACGTTGGAAGTATCAGTGGACACTATTTTCATAACTGATGCTCCACCGATTAGTGGATTAGCATTATCGGCTTTTTTACTGTATACAAATCCTCTTTCTGTAATTACAGCACCCCCATTATGGTCTAAGGTTCCATTAACTACTGATACGCTTTTACCCGTAGTTTTTACGTTGCAAACGTTTAGAGCCGGCAGCTCCTGCAAATCTTCTATCGTTAAATACATCAATAATGTAGCCGGTTCCCCTCCATTACCATTGTCTTTTACCTTTACAAGCACCTCGTACTTGTTATTGGCATTAACAGGTTTTTCAAAATCTGGAGCGATTTTAAACTGAAGGATGCCGGTAACAGAATCTATGATTACTTTAGCGGAATCAGCACCACCAATAACACTGTAAGTAAGTGTTTGTCCGGGATCTGCATCTGTTGCCTGAATAGTATCTATTAATTGCTGATTTTCTGGAGTATTGAAATACATAGTATTGTTTACTTCTGTTATACTGCCATCTTCTGCAATATTAATGCTGGCCTCATAACTCACTTGTTTGCCAGTAGAGTCAATTGCTTCTAAAACCAAATGATGAATACCCGGATGAGTAGTATCAGGTATAGTAACTGTTGTGTTAATAGTACCATTCCGCGCAACTTTACCTTCATACAAGGTTATAGGTGTAGAAAACAACCTGATCCTAAATGAAGAAAGGGGTTTAAAAATATTGCCTAAAACGTTTACGGTTAATTCATTAATTGCTGATACAGCATCTTTGGTAAAATTAAAAATTACTGCTACCGCTTTATTAGCAAAATTTGTGATGTCGGTAAGAATTTTTTGAACCAAACTAATGGTTGGAGGCACATTTGTACTAACTGTTTCTACCTCTCCATAACCAAGACCACTTTTATCAATTGCATACCCCCTCAGTTCATATTCTGTTTCAGGAATAAGATTATTGATGATGGCGTTATACTTACCAGTTGTTTTACCTGATTCAATTTTCTTATAAACTCCAGGTGAATCAAGCATCATAGTAGTTTTAGCCGATTTCAATGCATATAAAAAGCCTCTTTCAATCAGCGCCGTATCTTTTGCTTTGGCAAGCCCATAAACAGAAAGTGAACTAGTATTTATTTGATTGGATTTACCCAGCAAAACATAGGGTTTTAAAGAAAGTGCAAAACCCACATTAAAAGAATCAATTCCGAATTTATTACGGGCATAAACGGGTGATACTACAGGCCAATTCAAGGATGATTTTAATAGGGTTCCAAAACAGGAAGCAGCACCATTGTATTCTAAACCAACATCTGCTCCTAAAGAATCATAATATATGAAATTGGGAATATCAATGCCATCCCTATTAAACTCCATTAAATAATCATTTACCTGTGATGGGTAATAATATTTACGATTAGCTGCATCATAAACAAAATTAAAACTACCTTGCGATGTCCTAAAATCATAACTAAATCCAGTAACTTTTTCAAGTAGTTTGCCTGCTGTATCAATTATTAAGTCTTGACTTCTATCATTAAGTACAAAATGTAAATGATTTTCTCGATCAAGTGTTATTGCTGGTTTAATACATGAATCGGTATATAATGTAGTCAACACATTTTTGTTGTTCAATTTTTTTATAGTTGTTTCACGGTTTTGTGACATCCTGCCATTAACGAGTGTTATATAATTTATATAATGGTTTCCCGATGTATCGCTTACAAATGAATTAATAAAGCCATCACTAATTAAATCAACATAATTTAACAATTGAGTATAATCATGATCCAATTGCAAATAATATTCTGTATAATACTTAGGATCAATAAAAGGCCCTAGTTTTTCATAATAATTAAACGAAGAAGTTTTTCCCATCGTTCTTGCAATCGTATTTACAGTGCCGTCCGGTGTGATTTTTCTTAATAAGTTGGTCCGTATCTCTAAGGAACTAAGATCTTGTTTGTAAGTATCATAGACATAAATATTATCATTAGCGTCCAGTGAAATATGTTCGATATCTCCAAAACTTGCTGCTGCACCTTTACCATCATATAACCATGACTTTTGGAAAAGATATTGTATTTTTCGGTCTTTATCAACACGAGTTCCATCTGGCTTTCTATATGTATTTGATCCAGCAAGCAAACTCACTACACCGTTTTTGTCAATTTTTTTTATCGAAAAAATACCCACTCCAAAATTTCCAGGTCCATAATCTACAATAATAATATTACCCTTTGAGTCAACCTTCATATGAAATATTAGGTTAGGGTATTTTATTATTGTGGTGACCATTCCATTTTCAAGTTTTCGTATATAGGTCGATGAATCTATAAAATAAACTACACCATTTTTATCACAATCTATTAGTGAAATAAAACTCGTTCTTGCAAACAATGGATTATTCACTATTGGTTTTCTTTTTTTTCTTAAGATATTTATTTTTCCATCTACAACACTTCCTCTAGATACTGCATTGGGACTGGTAATGAAAAGATTTCCATATAATTCAGCAGGGAAAGCGCCACCGGTATTCTTTATAATTGAAGGAGTTCGAATGGGTATACCCAATTGAAATTCCACTAATGGAATATTTGTACCCGGTATTTTTGGCGCATTATTATTATAAAATTCAATTTTAGGTGGCAAATTTTGCGCATGCACCTCTATTGACAATTGCATTACAATCATCAATCCAATAAATGTTTGAACGTTAAATAAATTCTTGGCAATTACATTAAAAATAGAATTGCGGATAGCAGTTTTGGTTGACATAGGTTTTACATTAGATATAAATACTAACTGAATATGATATCAGGTAAGTAAAGATATCTTTGCGAATACTACATCAAGAATTGGAAAAGTCTAACCTATTTATTTTGTAAAGAATTTTGTTGCTAAGTAATTGATTATAAGTACTTTTTGGTTAGACAAAATAGTTGTTTACATAACTTACATAAGTGCTTTTTTTATGAAGACAAATGATTTTTATTTAATATATTATACCATAAAAAGTAACAATAGTTATTACTTTAAATACACTGCCAGCCCCATTTCGTATTGCTGACTAGATACATTGGCTATCTTCACATTCGTATTGTAAAAGAAATTTGCTTCGCCCAAACCGTTTTTTCTTAATCCAGCGCCAGCTCTTACATTGCCGATGCTTTGGTACATTGCCATTACATGCAATAATTTATTGTATTCCACTTGTGCGCCGCCCTCTAACACCGATTCGGTATTTGTATATGTTTTATACATTAACACCGGTTTAAACTGTATTTTATCCGCAGTTTCAGATAAATTATAATACAATCCTACCTGATACTTCGCAGCATTTGAAGTGGTAGCTTCTTTGCGTAGCTGATCCCCTAAATGATACAAAGCAACACCAACATCAAACTTCCCACTTCTATATATTGCTCCAAAATTTCCATCGAAACGGGGCCTGTCGTTGATGCTGCTTGCTATCATCGGATCCGATAAACTACTCCCATCTAAATACTTGTTGTTTAATCGATCACCGCTTAATGACAATGATATCCCCAATCGCAAAGAGTTCTCTTCACTTAACTTTATTCGATAACCATAATTTAATATCCCATACGTGCGTACCAATATCCCTGTTTGGTCACTCAACACTTGCAATCCAGCTGATGAGTTCTGACCAAATTTAAACTCCCCATTAAAACTCGTAAGTACAGGAGCTCCTTCAAATCCTACCCAACTCCTATTTTGCAATACATACAACTTATTGCCCTCATCGCCCGTATAGGCTGCATTCCACAACATCCGATTACGAAAGTATTGGCTCATTGTATTCTCTACCTGCAACTGCTGGGCAGTAGCCTGCTGTTGAAGTAACAGCAGGCTTGTAATTATTAGGGGAAGTATCTTTTTCATTGCGCTATTTTATTCTTTTTTTAAATTAATTAAACACCTGGCATTAACGCACCAACGTTATTGCTCCACGTTTTACTACCTGACCTTTTACTATTAAAACATAGAAGTAACTGTCTTTTCCCAACGTATTACCTTGTATTTTACCATCCCAATTATTGGCATAATTATTCACTTCATATAATAACTTACCAGTTCTATCATATACCATCAACTTATTATCGGGGTAGGCATCTAAATTCTTAATTACAAACTTATCATTAATGCCATCTCCATTAGGGGTAAATACATATGCTGCTTCAAAGTTCATGTCGTCAACCGCTTCTACCGATACACTTGCAGTAGCAATACAACCTTTTGCATTTGTTAAAGTAACTGTATACGTTGTGTTGTCCATCACACGAGCTATAGCTGTTGCGCTACCTGCATTAATTAAGTTACCAGCTGGTAACCATGCAAAACTTCCAACGCCACTGGCACTTAATATTGCCGTTTGTCCCTTGTTTACTTTTGCATTGTTAATACTTGCAGTAACTATTGGTAACGCATTTACCGTAACTGTTTTGCTGACCGTTGTTAAACAGCCACTCGCATTGGTTACTGTATAGCTGATGGTGGCACTGCCCGCTGCTACACCTCCTACAACACCATTAGTGTTTACTGTTGCAACACCTGCATTACTACTATTCCATACTCCACCAACTGTTGTGCTGGTTAATGTAGTTGTAGATTTTTCACATACAGTTGCAGTTCCACTAATTGCGTCAACAACTGGCATAGCATTGATTGTAACAGCTTTGCTTACTGATGTTTTACAACCACTTGCATTGGTTACTGCATAACTAATTGTTGCTGTTCCTGCAGCTACTCCCGTTACTGCTCCACTTGCAGATATTGTTGCTACACCAATATTACTACTGCTCCATACTCCACCAGTTGCAGTATTCGTTAAAGTACTCGTAGCGCCTATGCATATACTTGATGAACCGCTGATTGCTGCAACAGTTGGCAATGCATTTACTACACCACTTACCGCAATACTGTCATCACTTAAGCCTAACATACTAATGATGATCATGCCATTTGATGGACTACTTGCTTGCGCCTTCATTCTTGCATATACCGTTGTATTTACTTTGCCTGCTGTATCCGGAACAATGGTAAGTGTGCTATCAAAACTACTACTCAATGAATCCTTTAACTCAAACCCGCTTGGTGCAGTGACTGTTATAACATCAGTTAATCCTACACCTTTTACGGTAAAGCTTTGCGCCACAGTGGTATCTCCTGCACATGCTGTAAACACCGCTAAACTATCGGCAGATACTGTCAGTGATTGTGCCGGTTTAATTTCTCCAGTTGCATCTATATAATCTACTGGTTTTAAATAGTTCGCACTATCCGCTCCAGCTATCGTGTATTTAACCGTTATGATTTTTTGCTTGCCTATAACTGCATCATTGTAGTTGGCTGTTGCACTAATTACTACATCATCTCCATCGGCAACACCGATTAAATAACCCAACTGTAAAATAGCAGCATTGGTAGTACTATCAAATACTTTACTGGTTGCTATATATGGATCCGTAATAACCAACTGTTTAACAGTTATAGCACCATTGTTACCGCTGAGGCTGTTGTTGCCACCTTGTAAATAATAGTTGGTGGCATCATCTCCCGATAACTGCATGTTGGTTAATTGATAGGTTTTGTTGGTGCCTATTTGTCTGCTATCAAAATATCCTTGTCCACTTACAGTTACTTGATCATTTAATAATAATGAGTCTAATGTTAATTGTAAGGATGACATACTCATCGTTCCGTCATACGCTTTACTAACAACCGATCCATTAACTACTCCAAGCGTTTTAGCACTTACTTCGTGAACGCCTAATACTTTAATTCCTACCACATTACTACTTAATATCACACCGACTGTATCTAATACATAACTACCTACTTTTAATTGATTAGCAGTACTGTATGATGCTGTTGGATGAGTTAGCATAAAGGTAGTTTTGGTAGCACCATCTTTTACTTCTACACTATCTCCTTTAATAGT
>CANGCK010000082.1 GCA_947452295.1 Sphingobacteriia bacterium | reverse complement strand
TTTTGTATCGGAAAGTAATTTTATCAGCCCAAGTAAATCCTCGAATTATAAGCTTAAATCCGCCGCCGGTGTTTCCCTTGTCAGAATTAAGACTGTACACCACCCAAAAATCTAAAAACGGTTAAAACGCTATCAATCAACAGCTTACACTGAATAGGTAGCCAGTTTGGTAAAGCTATCTAACCTGTTTATTGTTCTTAGTATGTACCATTTGCTTTTATCCATCATCTCCTCCCTAAAATATAGAACTCCTTCAATCATTTTCACCTATTTTATAGCCAGATCCTTAAAAATAACCGTACAGTCTACCAATATTATAGAACAATCAATTACTTTTGCCTATTAAATTAGTAGGATAATATTTTTTCAAATAACATTATCCTTAAATTGAATAAGGGTAAGGATTTTTGAGGATTAATTGCTACTTATTTTTCATAAAAACTAAAAGGAAATAAACATTTTGACGTCTACACAACATAATATTGAATCGGTTAACCAGTTAATCAATCCGGATAATATAATTGAAAGTATTAATCAACTTGCAAAAGCCTTTCAAGGAAAAGTGGTATTTTCCACCAGTTTTAGTTGGGAAGATCAAATTATTGCACATACAATTTTTAAGCACCATATTGACGTAGCTGTTTTTACGCTGGATACGGGAAGATTATTTGCTGAAACATACGCTACATGGAGTAGAACATTGGAATTATACCAGCAAAAAATTACGGCTTATTATCCCGATGCAAATCAATTGCAAGACTTCATAGTAAACAAAGGACCGAATAGTTTTTATGAGTCTATTGAAAACAGAAAGCAATGTTGCTATATCAGAAAAGTAGCACCATTGCAACGCGCTTTAAAAGATAAAGCTATTTGGATAACAGGAATTAGAGCAGCACATTCTAATGGAAGAAGTGATATGCCATTACTAGAATACGACCAAGCAAATGACATTATTAAATATCATCCATTATTGCATTGGACAACCGAAGAGGTAATTACTTTTATCAATCAAAACAATATTCCTTATAATCCGTTGCACGATAACGGTTTTATAAGTATTGGTTGTATGCCTTGTACCAGGGCGGTTTCTGCCGGAGAAGATTTTAGAGCAGGTAGATGGTGGTGGGAAGACAATAGTAAAAAGGAGTGCGGGTTGCATGTGCATAGAGCAAATGAACAATAGTAAAAATTTGCTTATCAACAGCATAAGTAATCCAATAAAAAGAATAACAAAATATGAGCAAATATCAGTTGAATTATTTAGCCCAACTAGAGGCAGAGAGTATTCATATTTTTCGTGAAATAGCAGCTCAGTTTGAGCAGCCGGCCCTGCTATTTAGTGGTGGTAAGGATTCTATCACTTTAGTGCATCTGGCTGTAAAGGCATTTGCTCCCGGAAAAATACCTTTTCCTTTGGTGCATATCGATACAGGTCATAATTTTCAGGAAGCATTGGATTATAGAGATGCGATGGCTAAAAATATTGGCGCCAATTTAATTATTCGAAAAGTGGAAGACACTATTAAAGCAAAAAAATTAACTGAGCCTAAAGGGAAATTTCCAAGCAGAAATTGGTTACAGACCTATACATTGTTAGACACTATTGAAGAATTTAAGTTTGATGCTTGCATAGGTGGCGCGAGAAGAGACGAAGAAAAAGCAAGGGCTAAAGAAAGAATTTTTTCTGTGAGAGATGATTTTGGACAATGGAATCCCAAATTACAAAGGCCAGAACTTTGGAATATATACAATGGGAGAATTAATAAAGGAGAGAATGTTCGTGTATTTCCGATTAGTAACTGGACCGAATTAGATATATGGAATTATATTCAGCAAGAAAATATTCAATTGCCTTCTATATATTTTGCGCATGAAAGAGAAGTCATTTTACATGAGGGTCAATTGGTAGCTAATTCGCCTTATGTTAGTTTAGACGAATCGGATCTGGTTATTAAAAAGCAAGTGCGTTATAGAACAGTTGGAGATATGACTTGCACAGCTGCAGTAGAATCTACTGCTTCTTCATTGGTAGAAGTTATTCAAGAAATTACTGCTGCTAAAATAAGTGAGCGAGGTGAAACAAGAATAGATGATAAAGTTACTGAAGCTGCTATGGAAGACAGAAAAAAGAATGGTTATTTTTAGTAAGTCAATAGTTGTTTAACAATTGTAAAGATTGTTTGAACAGCAACATCCAAAAGTATAATCTAAGTTATATAGGTGGCCAATTAAATGAAAGTATAATACAAAATAGAATGGATATTTTAAGATTTATTACCGCAGGAAGTGTAGACGATGGAAAAAGTACGCTTATTGGTCGTTTGTTATACGATAGTAAAAACATATTGATAGATCAATTAGAACAACTTGAAAAACAAACCAAGAACAAAGAAACAGGTACAATAGATTTAGCTCTGCTAACAGATGGATTGCGTGCAGAAAGAGAGCAAGGTATTACAATAGATGTTGCTTATAGGTATTTTTCTACTCCTAAACGTAAGTTTATTATTGCCGATGCACCCGGTCATGTACAATATACCCGCAATATGATTACAGGCGCATCTAATGCAGGTTTAATTATTGTATTAGTAGATGCACGACAAGGTGTGGTAGAACAAACGAGAAGACATTCGATCATTGCTTCTTTATTAAAAATTCCACATGTAATTGTAGCAATTAATAAAATGGATTTGGTTGAATATGATCAGGAGGTGTACAACAAAATTGTGCTTGACTATACCGAAGTGGCTAAACAGTTGGGTTTGGCAAACGTAACATACGTACCCATCAGTGCCTTATTGGGTGATAATATTGTAGATGCTTCAACCAATATAAAATGGTATGATGGGAAATGCTTACTTAACTATTTGGAAGAAGTGCCAGTAGACAGTGATGCAAATTTAACCGATCCAAGATTTCAAGTGCAATGTATTATTCGACCGCAAACAGAATTGTTACATGATTATAGAGGTTATGCCGGTAAAGTTATAAGTGGAATTTATAAAACAGGAGACAAAGTAACCATATTGCCTGTTGGAATTGAAACTACTATTACAAAGTTAGAAGTTGCAGGAAGAGCGGTAGAAGAAATATTTGCTCCACAAAGCGCAACTATTTCTTTAGACAATGATATAGATATAAGCAGAGGAGATAGTATTGTATTATCTAATAACCTACCCAAAATAAATAATGAAATAGAAGTGCTTTTGTGTTGGATGGATGAAAAAAATTTAATACCAGGCAATAAGTATTATATACAACAAAATAGTAGATTAATACGTGCAGTGGTGAAAGATATAGCGTATAAATTAGACGTAAATTCTCTACAGCATCAACCAGTTGAAGGGCATGTGAAATTAAATGAAGTAGTAAAAGCAACCATTAAAACCGCTTCGCCATTGGTTTATGATCAATATTCAACCATAAGAGCCAATGGAAGTGCAATATTAATTGATGAAACCAGTAATAGCACCGTTGCAGCAGTTTTATTTCAATAAATAATATGAATTGGAAAAAAATAACCAGTTATGCTGTATTGATTTTTGCTTTTTTGTTAATAGGACATTTTATTTTTTCTTATGTTCCATTACATCAAATAGGCATTAGCATTATAAACTTATATCAACAGCTTGATAATAAATTTCCATTAATGATTTTGGCAGGTTTTATTGCTCAATTGATTGATGGCGCATTAGGCATGGGATACGGTGTAACAAGTGCTACAATATTGTTATCGGCAGGCATTAACCCGGCTGCAATTAGCAGCAGTATACACACTGCAGAAATGTTTGCTAGTGGAGCAAGTGGTTACAGTCATTTTAAATTTGGCAATGTAAATAAAAAATTATTAAAAGCACTATTAATACCTGGAGTAATTGGCGCAATAATCGGCGCTGTTTTGTTGGTTTATTTGGGAGACAAACATGCAGGTTATATTCGTCCGGTATTGGCGTGCTATACTTTACTGTTGGGCATTCGCATTTTAATAAATGCATTTCATCAACAAAAAAATCAGCATAAATTCAGGTTCTATAGTCTGTTAGCCGGTGTAGGGGGTTTCTTAGATTCATTTGGTGGCGGTGGTTGGGGTCCAATTGTTACTACAACCTTAATTACCAAAGGAAGAAATCCAAAATATGTAATCGGTACAGTTAGCCTTACCGAATTTTTTGTAACATTAGCAAGTGCTTTTACATTTTTTACATTAATAGGGGTAAGTCATTGGCAAACCATACTAGGCTTAATAATTGGAGGATTAATTGCCGCGCCAATTGCTGCAAAATTAGCCGGCAAATTACCTCGGAAAATTTCATTTATATTATTGGGTTTGCTGGTAATTTGGTGGAGTACTAAAATATTAATAAAAGTGTTTTCGTAGTTTGTAGTTGATTTATATTCGAAAATACTAATCATATCAGTAAGAAAAACCTCCGCTTATTTAAACAGCATTTATTCCTTACATTTAAACTTAATTAATAAAGGAAATTGTTGTTTATAATAAAACACTGTTCTATGATGAGAATGTTCGGATTGAACTTGACCAAAATCAATCTTATTATTTGTTTAAACAAAACAATCTTAATTGCTGTACTAACGATTTGCGAAGTATGTTCATTTCCAGATTTTTCCTCTGCACAAATCCAACATATTGAACCCCTTAACTGGTGGGTTGGAATGAAAAATCCGCACTTACAATTAATGGTTCATGGTAATAACATTGCACAAACCACTCCTGAGATTAATTATCCGGGAGTAACCATCCAACAGGTGCACAAAGGAGAAAAAAATAATTATCTTTTTATTGATCTTTTTATTGATAGCACAACTAAGCCCGGCAATTGTTTAATTCGATTTATTCAAAACAAAAAAGAACTGTACACCTGCAATTATCCGATTTGTGCCAGAACAAATAATCCTGAATTGATAAAAGGATTTGATGCATCTGACGTGATTTATTTAATTGTGCCTGATAGATTTAGCAATGGAGATTCTTTAAATGATGTGATACTAGAGATGCGGGAGAAAAAAATGGATCGAACAAATGAAGAAGCTCGTCATGGAGGAGATATAAAGGGCATCATCAATCATTTAGATTATATAAAAAACATGGGGTTTACAGCAATCTGGACTACTCCCATGCTTGAAAACAATATGGAGTTCACCAGTTACCATGGATATGCAACTACCGATTATTATAAAGTAGATCCTCGGTTGGGCACTTTAAGTGAGTATAAACAATTAGCTACTAAAGCAAAAGAAAAAGGCTTAAAACTCATTTTTGATGGGGTGGTGAATCATATAGGGAAACATCATTGGTGGATGAATGAATTACCCTTTCATAACTGGATTAATAAGCCGGATAGCTTTGTTACTTCTAATCACCGTAGAACAACGAATCAAGATCCGTATGCCTCAAAATACGACAATGATTTAATGATTCATGGCTGGTTTGATAAAGCAATGCCCGATTTAAATGTGCAACATGAAATGTTGGCTAATTATTTAATACAACAAACTTTGTGGTGGATTGAAACGCTTCAATTAGGAGGTATCCGACAGGACACTTATTGCTATTCTGATAAAAATTTTTTGCTAAAATGGAGTTGTGCGATCATGAACGAATATCCTAATTTTAATATAGTAGGGGAGGAATGGAGTTTAAATCCATTAACGATTGCATATTGGCAAAAAGGCAACTATAACAAAGATGGTTATAAAAGTTGTTTAAAAACAGTGATGGACTTTCCTTTGCAAAATGCACTGATACAGGCCTTGAAAGAACCGGAAGATGCAGGATACGATAAAGGCTTATCGCGTTTATACGAAGCATTATCCAATGATTTTGCTTTTCCCGACCCCAATAGCATTCTGGTGATGGTCGATAATCACGACATGAACAGGGTTTTAACTCAACTAAAAGGAGATATTTCCCTAACAAAGATGGCCCTTACATATTTATTAACTATCAGAGGAATTCCTCAAATATTATACGGTACAGAACTATTGTACAACAATGGGCCAGAAAAAAATGACGGACTAATACGTGCCGATTTTTTAGGAGGATGGGAAGATGATGCTATTAGTGCATTTAGCGGAATAGGGCTTTCTGCAGATCAATTAAATATGCAGCAGTACTTAAAAAAATTACTGAATTGGCGCAAAGTAAATCCTGTAATACATAAAGGGAAAACGCTGCACTTTGCACCATCTTCTGGTGTTTATGTTTATTTTAGATACAATCAAGAAAAAACAGTAATGGTAGTGTTGAATAAAAACAATCGACCTGTAAAAATAGATTTAAATAAATTCTCGGAAATATT
>CANGCK010000081.1 GCA_947452295.1 Sphingobacteriia bacterium | reverse complement strand
TATTATCCGTTTGGGATGGAGATGGTGGGGAGGAATGTTAATACAAACGCATACCGATATGGTGCATCTAGTGGTCAAGAGAAATCAACAGAAATAAATGCAAACTCTTATACAGCAGAGTATTGGCAATATGATAGTAGGATAGGGAGGAGATGGAATGTTGATCCGATGGCAAGCAAGTTTCCTTGGCAATCGCCGTACTCTACGATGGATAATAATGCCATTTTAAAGAAAGATCCTGCTGGTTTGTCGGCAAGCCCTATTTATGTTGAAGGGTTGTACATGGGGACTGATAATCAAGGCTTTAAAGGCGACGTTATATTAATGAATTTAGCTCAGTATAGTAAGCTAAATGTGTCAACTAAAGATCAAATAACAAATGGTACACTCTCTCATTCTATAGCTTTAGGTCTTGGGCATACATTAGGAAAAACAATTGGCAACTTAGCTACTTCTTCGAACCCCAAAGCAGATTTTGAAATTGTAAGTAAGGTTATTAATAATATTGTATCAAAGACAGATATAAAAGGGTTGAATATGAAAAAACTTTATGGTGGAAGTATATCTACTTTTTATGAAAGTTCTGATTTGAAGAGATGGGGAAGTTATAATGATGGGAAGAGAGATTATAACTCCTTTGCAAGTACTGATCGTGAAAATAATAAAGTAACATTTCAGCTTTTGAAATGGGGTGATACGGAAATAGGAAATAATTTCAAGCCTACTGTTGAGAATTTGCAAAATATTTTTGTACATGAGGAGGGGGGGCACTATCTCAAAGGTTTAGGAGCTGAAGCGAAAGATCACATCAAGGTCTTTAAATTTCAAATGTCTCATTCGACATGGAAAGGAACAACACCCTATTTCAAAAGATATGAAAAAGATTTATTGAAAGGATATGAAAAGGAATTGCCCAAAAAATAGTACGATACAACTATATATAGCTTTAGGATTGATTATTGTTTTGTCTTCATGTACAAATAATAAAAAGCATCAAGCTTTTTTAGATAAGCAAGTAGATGTTACCTTTATTTGTGATTCTATCAATTTATTTTCTGAAGTTTCATTTTTTAATATATATTTTCATGTTATTAATTATTCGTATAATGATATTATTATTAGCTTTAATAACGAACATGATACACTTTCCAAGACATCTTTAGTTTTTATTTCTTCAAAAAAAGATACAATACCTATTTGGTATTCTAAAATTGATTTAGGTATTAATATGTTTGAAAAAAGAAGCGAGACTTTTTTTATTGGTATGATTGAAAGGAAAAAATTCAGTATGAATTATGACCATTTTGGTAATAATATGGGTTCTATAGAATACTTTAAGCACCAACTTCCTTTTTCTAAAATAATTTATGTTCCGGAACAAACTAAATTCATAAATAATGTATATATGAATCATGATACCCTTGTGTCAATCAAAGGTTACATTGATGTAGATATGAAAAATACAAAAATTATTTATCAGGGTAATACTCGGTCAGAAAGTGATAAAATTGAATTTAGAACGAGGAAATTATGATTGTTATGTAAAATCATTGGCCCTTTCTTCTTAGTATTAAAATCAAGTTGGAATAGTATGTCTAAAATGTCGTAATTTTAAATTATACAAGGAAGTACTTATATTTTTGGTCGGGCAGCTTCACAGGGAGGCATTTATATTGGTTGAATTTATCAAATGTATATAAATAAAAATGGTTCGGTAAATTTTTAAGCGGCTATGCGACCAATATCAATACATTGGAGTTGTAGCTTGTTTTTTTTGTCCCAAAAGTGTACACTAAGTGAGGCAGTTTATTTTTTTTTTATTTGCCAGCGCTGATGTTTTTTCGTAAATCAGATTTAAGAAAAAAAATCGGAAAGAAAATCTTTGATAGTGTCCTATTGTTTATTAAGTAGTTGCTGGGGTTTAGCTGTTAAATATTTTTATACTAACAAAGAATATTATTACACATTATATTAATTCATTCAAGTAATTTGATCAAAAATATCTTTTAATTGCTTCACATTTTTCCAATCCCCCCCTCACTCCCCCGCGTGAGGGATTGAAGCTGAGTGACACGTCCTAAAAAAAGTTTACAGGTTAAGAATTAATCCTTACATGTATTTACAGTATCTGTAAAGTCCTGTTCTAAGTTTACAAACCTAGGTTTTTTAGTGTAATAATTTTTCCATTTTCGTTCTGTTTTTATTGAGTGTAAAGAATTATGTACATCATCCGGTGTTAAGTTGCTGATACTCATATGTGGTCTGTCTGCATTATACAACTCTACGACCTCATTTAATAATGCTTTTGCTTGTTCAATATTAGATACTTCATATGCGTCCAAGTATTCACCTTTAATGATTCCATTGATGCGTTCTGCCAGAGCATTATCTAGTGGGTCACCACTTTCTGTCATGCTAATTTTAATATTATTTTCTTTCAAGAGTCTTACATATTCATGGCTGCAATACTGTATTCCACGGTCGCTATGGTGGACAAGCTGCGAACGGCGCTCTTCACCTAAAGAATAGAGAGCCATTTGTAAGGCGCTGATACTTGCAACCGCTTCCAATGTATTAGCGACATGGTGCCCAACAATCTTATGGGAGTGTGCATCTGTAACAAAGCTGATATATGCTTTCTTATTTTCGCCTATTTTCCAATATGTAATATCGCTTACCCATAATTGATTAGGAGCGGTCGGCTCAAACCCTTTAATCAGGTTGGGATACTTGCGCAGCCAATGAAAAGAGTTTGTAGTTCTTACAGTTCTCCTCCTTCTGCGTACCAGTAGATAGTTTGCTGTCAATAAATCAAACAATCCATCTCTGCCAAGCTTGATTTCATGTGCATCAAAAAATGGTATTAGCTTACCATGGAGTTTACGAGTACCCATTCTGGGATGTAGCTGCCGTATCTTGGATACTTCCTGAAGAATCAACTCCTCTTTCAGTGCCTTATCAATAGATTCTTTAATATTTTGATAATAGGCTTGCCTTGTTATACCAAACCATCCGCATAGCTTGCCCAAGCCTATACGTGGAAGATTCTTCCGCATACAATCTATGGTTTGGTATTGAACTTTTTTCTGATTGGGATCTTAAACTCCTGCTCGGCAATATCCACCATCGTAGAAAAAGCTATAGCCTTCAGTTCTGCCTCCTTTAGCTGTTTTTCCAGTACAGCAATTCGATTTTTCATTTGCTGAACTTCAAAATTGTCTTTTACAACTTCTGGAGCAACGTGTACTTTTTTGCCCATCTCGTCGATATTTACAGCAAGTTTAGGCTTTAATTGCTGACTACTAGTCAAATATCCCAAATTTCTCATCCAGCGGGTTAAATTGCCGTGATCAGCTTTACCTGTATACTTTCTCCAAATCTCCTCTTTGGAAACCCCACTCTGTAAATATTCTTTAATGATAAAATGTTGTTCGTCAATGCTAAAATGCTGACGTTGTGAAAAGTGCCCTAACTTATTCATTTTAAATAGTTTTGTGTAAACCTATTTTAGGACAAGTCAGAGCGAGGAGTAGCAGCGTAAAGCCCGACCCGATAGGGGCACGCCATGATAATAAATAATATTATAACTAAAATAGAGAATTAAAAGCCTGATTGATTGGACTTTTGTTATTCATAAATATCTTTTCTATGTCCAAGGTCAATAACATCAATCAAAAGTGCATCATCAAAAATATCGTAGATAATGCGATAATCTGCCACACGAATACGATAACCGTCTCTACCTTTTAGCTTTTTATAACCTTTGGGTCTTGGGTCATCAGCAAGGCTGTAAATGGCTTCCTTGATATTGGAATAATACGGCTCGTTGATTTTTTCCAAAGCTTTAATAGCTCGTTTTTTTAAGGTTACATTATAAGCCATTACTTTGCTTTGCGTTTAGCTTCAATCATTTTAAAGGCATCATTGATAGGAATAGAAGGTTCATTGGATTTTTTGGCTTCATCATAAAGCTTTATATCTTCCATCTCTTCCAACTCTTCCATAATAGCTTTAAAGTCCTTCATAGGAAGCACCACAGATATTTTTTTACCTGTGTTGTCTGTGATGTATTGCGGATGTATTGTAAGCATATCTAAATTATTTTACTGCAATGTTATGTTCAAAGAAAATCTAAAACTTTTTTTTGGTAAGCATCCCGTTAATAATGCGATACACTGAGCTCCCTAATCTTTTTTGTGTTTTTGCAAATGTCTGTCATACTAATACGCGTTATGAATTAACAATGTAAAAGTAGTCAAAAAGGAAAAAATTATGCAATAAAAATATGATATAGAAAATTAATACTTTCTTTTTATACGATCTGGCGTATGCGCCGATAGTGCAGGGAGGTTATTTAGCACAGCAAAACCTGCGCAACCGGGTAAGTTATACGCTGTATAAAACTATGGTAAGCTCCGCTGTTGCACAGTTTACCACGTATTACAGTTATGATGATATTGGTCAGTTGAGCCGTATGGAGTTGGGTAAGTTGCGTGTGCAGGGGTTAGATTATACTTATACTTATACTTTACAGGGCTGGTTAAAGGGCGTGAATGCAGCCATGGGCGGCAGTTTAAGCAATGGTACCGATACGGTTGCGTATGTGCGTGATGCGAGTGGTAATGTATCATGTGTGTATAACAAAAACAAGAATGGTTGGTGCAACAATCTGAAACTTATTTATACGGTAATAATAGGTTGGGTGTAGTGCGTGCGCAGCGTGTTGCATCTAAAACGATGAAGTTGAATACTTCGTTTAATGATGTTAAATTGGGTGTATTTACACGCGGAGAAAAAATGTATGAGTTGAGTAATCATTTAGGAAATGTTTTAACTACAGTGAGTGATAAACGATTAAGTAACGATACAGTTGTGAGTGGGTATAATGCGGTGGTGGTGAGTGCGGGGGATTATTTTCCGTTTGGGATGGAGATGCCGGGGAGGAATGTTAATACAAATGCATACCGATATGGTTCATTTTGACGGTTACTATATTGAGAAACTGGGATCTGGCAATAATTTATATAGCAATGGAGCTAAACTTGCAACAGTAAGTGTCTTTAACGAAGATGTTGAAAGACCTACATAGAAAGGTTTTACAATGTCTTCTAATTCTCATTTATTTGGAGTTGTAAAAGATGGTGATTATAATGTAAATTGGGATGCGAAAGGCAAAAGTGGGAAATTAAAACCACGTGAGGGATTGCAGCGGATACCCCGCAGCGAGGCATCCCGCGATATGCGGGAAATGCTGAGCGAGGAGTAGCAGCGTAAAGCCCGACCCGATAGGGACACGCCAATATTGTAATTATATTTCACTTTGTTTTATTTGGTACACTACTTTAATGTTCAAATGGATTTACAAAAAGCTGATTATATCATGCCTTGATTTAACAAAAAACAAATTTGGGGTAGAAAAGTAGCATTAGCTTATGGACTAAATACTTGCTCATAAATCATTGTAATTGCCTTATTTTTAATAACCTAAACATATTTTACAACTGCTGGATAAACTATTCAAATATGGTATTACTTATTGAAAATCAGTATTTTGGAACAATTAACTATTTTAATGAAGTAGTGAGCAATGCCAACGTAGCGTTTGAAATTAATGATACGTACTTAAAAATGAGTTTTAGAAATAGATGTATAATTGCTGGTGCCAATGGCTTAATTACGCTTTCTGTACCCATTGAAAAAGGCAGAAACCACCAACAAATTACTAAAGATGTAAAAATATCCTATCACGAAAATTGGATTAATGCGCATACGCGTGCTATTGCATCTTGTTACAATAGAGCCCCATTTTTTGAATATTATAAAGATTCGTTATTTGATATTTTTCGGAGAAAACACCCCTTTTTATTAGATTTAAATATGGATCTTTTCAATTGGTTACTTAAACAATATAAAATTGTGCTTAATACTTCTTTTACTACTGATTATCATTTAGTTGTGGATGATAATTACAGTGATTATAGAAACAAATTTCTCCCCAAAAACCATCAAAATTTTGCAATTCCTGGTTTAAAATACCAACAAGTTTTTGAAGAAAGAATTGGTTTTAACCCCAATTTATGTATTCTTGATTGGTTATTTTGTGCTGGACCATCTGCTATAAAATTGGTAAAAGGCAACGAAAATCAGTCAATAAGCATCTAATTATTTGTAATTTACAGCAACAAAACTGTATTGATTTTTTAATGGATTGGCTTAATTAGGTTGAATGAAATTGTGGAGACTATTTATTTGTTTACTTATATTGTTCATGTTTACTATTTCCTATGCCCAAGAGTTTTCTAATAAAGGAAAAGACTTTTGGTTAGGTTATGGTTACCATGTAAGGATGATGGTTGGTGCTAACCCCATTGCAGATAATGGCCAAGATTTAATTCTCTATTTCACCTCAGATCAAAATGCAAATGTAAATATTGAAATCCCTGGCAAAGGATATACCAAACAATATAAAGTTTTTGCCAATCAGGTTACAATAACTGATCCAATCCCTAAAAGCGGCATACAAGATGCCAGAATTAACGGACCTGGGATTTTTGATGCAGGCATTCATATTACCAGTGATAGAAATATTGTGGCATACGCACATATTTACAATCAAAGCGTATCGGGCGCATCTTTATTATTTCCAACAAATACTTTAGGGAAAGATTATTATTCTATTAATTACGAACAAAGATCAAATGAAGTTTTTGCGAATTCATTTTTTTTTGTTGTAGCTACCGAGGATAGCACTACTGTAGAAATTACTCCCAGTGATGTAAATTTAAATGGTCTCACCCCTTTACAACCCAATATCATTAAAATCAATAAAGGTCAGATATACGCTGTAATGGGTGTAACAAATGGATCATATGGTGCTGATATGACGGGTTCCAGAATTAGATCTATAAGTACAGGGGATGTAAATGGAGGTTGCAAACCAATTGCCGTATTTGCTGGTTCAGGAAAAATTAATATTGGAGGTGATTATAGATCGAGTGCCGATAATGTTTTTGCACAGTCTTTTCCTTCTAATGCTTGGGGTACAAAATACTTAACTGTTCCAACAGGCGGTCAACCAATTAACTATTTTAGAGTTTGTGTTAAAGATCCAGATACGGAGGTCAAACTAAATGGTACAATTTTACCTAAAAGTAATTTAAGGAATAATTTTTTTTACGAATTTAAAAATGATAATATAAGCAGCACTCCGTTGCCCAATTTAATAGAAGCAGACAAACCTATACTTGTAGCGCAATACTGCACATCGCAGGGTGAAGAAGGAAACCCAAATACAGAAGGTGATCCTGAAATGATTTATTTAAGTCCCGTTGAGCAAACCATAAAAAGTATTACTTTATTTTCTGCCTCTAAATTTAAAATCGTACAGAGTTATGTAAACGTGGTCATTAAAAATGAAGGGGTTAGTAGTTTTCAATTAGATGGAGCTTCACCCAATATTGGTTCATTTTTACCGCATCCTGGAGATCCAAATTTTTCTTATGCAGTATTTAATGTTACTTCCGGTGTTTCCCATTCATTGTATTCGGATAGTGGCTTTAACGCTATAGCGTATGGATTTGGAAAAAATGAAAGCTACGGGTATAATGCAGGTACAAATATTGTAGATCTTAATCCTCCAATAAAAATTAAAAATGATTATGCAAGTAGTGGTATTAAGTATTCAGCAACTTGTACCAATACGCCTTTTCAAATGTACGTATCAGTACCTTATAAAATAGATAGTTTGTTGGTAGATTTTGGGGAGAATGCTAGTTTAGTTAAAGGCCCCAACTTGTATAAATATAAGCCTATTGGTCCCTTTGACGGTGCGGATTCTACTTACATGTATAACGATAAAAGTTTTAATGTTTATTATATTCCTAACTCTTATGAATTTAGCGCTATTGGCAATTTCCCTGTAAAAATAATTGCATATACCACTTCGGTTATTTCCGATGGTTGCAGCAACAATAATGAACAAGTTATTGAAGACAATATTGAAGTGAATAAACAACCCGTTGCCAATTTTTCCGTTCAATCGAATGGTTGCATAAATAGTACCGCTAATTTTGTAGATGAAAGCAATAGTTTTGGAAGAACGTTTTATAAATGGTTTTGGGATTTTGGAAATGGGATTACATCAACCGATCAAAATCCATCAACTACATTTACATCATATAATAATATTGTAAAATTATGGGCTATCAATGATTATGGTTGTATTGCAGATACAATTCAATCAATTAAAGTCTCCAACAAACCGATTCCTTTTTTCAAAGATTCTTTACCATTGTGCATTGGTTCTACTATATACTTTATTGACCAATCTACACTATTGCCTGATAGTAATAATGATAGTATTGTAAATTGGATTTGGTCTTTTTCTGCTGACGCTAAACCAGATACTTTACTAAAAAAATATCCGCTTCCAAAAGTATTCTTGACAGAAGGAAGCCAATTCATTTCATTACAACTTAAAACCAATACGAATTGTTATAGTGATGTGTATACACCTACGTTTTCAATCAAACCAACTCCCAATGCTGCATTTACTGTTCCTAATGTTTGCTTAGCAGATGGTTTTGCTCCTTTTTTAGATGAAAGCAGTATTACCGATGGAACAACAGCATCATTAACCCGTGAATGGATTTTTGCACAAGGAAGTCCAATGCTAACATCGGATCAATCGGTAAAAATAATTTACCCTGCTCCGGGAAATTATACTGCCCAATTAATAGAAAAGGCCATATCTGGTTGCACGGATACATTAACCAAAAATTTCTTTGTGAATGCATCTGACCCGATAGCCAAATTCAATGTATTGAATACACTGCCAATTTGTTCACCTACACCAGTTTCCATTCAAAACAAATCACATGTTTCAATCGGTAATATCACCAAAGTGGAAGTTTATTGGGATTTTATCAATCAACCTTTATTAAATGAAGTATTTGATAATCCTAAACCCGATACTATAGTTAAACATATCTATCCCGATTTGAAAACCAATAATTATCAAGTATATACCATTAAAATGGTTGCATATTCAGGCGGTACTTGTATGGATAGCTATGAAACAATCATCCAAGTTTATCCTCAACCTAAGGCTAAAATATTTCAGTCGGCTACTGAAATATGTGCGGGTAAAATGGTTG
>CANGCK010000080.1 GCA_947452295.1 Sphingobacteriia bacterium | reverse complement strand
GGTTATTTAAAATTTTTCATTATTCTTTCTCTGTCTTCATTTTCCTTATCGTTTTTATGATACAATTCAATGAATGTGATTTTTTGCTCACTGGGAAAGTGGGCATATATCAATCTCATCCCAGAATTTACTCCACTTCCTTTTAACGCTTTGCAGGCAATTTTCTTAACCTTTATAATACAAGTTTCTATCCTCAAATTGTTAATTCGAAAACTAAACGGTGGCCGTTCATCGGGTGTTACTTCCAACACTCGTTTAACTATATTTAAATCATCATTTAGCGTTCTGTATTTCTTCAAAAGATTTTTTAAATCCTTTTTAAATTCGGTTAATTCATCAAATTTCATTGTGCTTCAATTTCATCTCCATAGTTTCTTACAGAGAATGGAGTATCTCTATAAAATACTAACTCGTAATTTATTTCTTCTCCTTCTTTTGAAGCAAGCCAGGGCATATCCTTATGAGAATAGTTGCTAATTGAAGCAGCAGACCAATCACTCATTTGTTCAATAACCTTATCAATGATTTCTTTTTCACTGGCTCTCAATGCAGTTAAATCAGCTTTCTCTAAGGGCAAATAACGAATTTGAGGATAACCGTGATAGTTCGTTTTAACTCTTTGTAACTGACCTTTTTCAATCATTTGACCGATTATGGCATCTAATTTTTGCGGAACTGGTCCAAAAGGTAATTTTTTATATTTAGCACCAGTTAAATGTTCTTCATACAATTCATAATAGTTGAAATCCGAAAAATAGAGCAACTTATAAAGTACCGTTTCACCAACATTAGGCTTACCTGCACAGCGTTCAAGGATATATAATAAAACATTTTTGAATTTGCTTACTTGTAGAATGGGTACCGAAATACGTTCTTCTTGCTTTGTCTTTTTTCCTTCAATGTCTTCAACATCTTGATATGCCTTGAAATCCTTAGACATAAAGTCGTCCAATGAAAATTCCAGAATCAAAGATAAATTTTGTAGTTCATGAATATCAACACTTCTATTTCCTAATTCAATTTGAGCCAGAGATGGTCGGGAAATTTTGACACTTTTAGCCAAATCCACCTGAGACAACCCCTTCATTTTACGAAGTTTAGTTATCCGCTGACCTATTTGCTTCTGTGTCAATGTTATGCTCATATAAATTTTTGTTTCGCTTTGTAACATAACAAAAATAACAAATGTTTTAATATAGAGCAATAATATGTTTTAAAATAAAACAATTGCTGTATTTGTCAAATGAAAATGCCGACTGATAATCAGCAAGCTTAAATTTTCACACACATATATGTAATAACTAAAGTATTATATAGCTATAAATTATCAAAACTTGCAATTTTTGCAAGTTTTGATAATTTAAATTCTACCTTTACTCCATGAGTAATTTCACCAGTCGAATAAATTACATGGATAAATTGTTGTCCTACAAAGACCAAGACCTCATAAAAGTGGTAAGCGGGTTGCGTAGGTCTGGTAAAAGTACTTTGCTGGCTTTGTATCAAGAGCAGTTAATTAAAATGGGCGTTGGTAAGCGACAAATACAGTTTTACAATTTTGAATTGCCTGAAAACTATCTAAACAAATCATGGGACGACATCTATTTTGATATCAAGAAAAAATTACAAATTGGTAAGTTTAACTATGTTTTTTTAGATGAAGTCCAGAATATTCCGTTTTTTGAAAAATTGGTGGATGGCCTTTTTGCAACCGAAAATGTAGATGTATATATCACTGGTTCAAATGCATTTTTGTTGAGCAGCGAATTAGCAACTTTATTAAGTGGCAGATATATAGAAATTTCTATTTTACCATTTTCTTTTAAAGAATATCTCACAGCTCGAAAAATCGATACCGATAATAAATACCTAAATTACGAATCCCTTTTTTTTGATTATATAAATGAAACATCATTGCCCAAAGGGGTAGAGTTGCGGGAACTAGGTTTCGATAAAATTTATGAATATCTGGATGCCATTTATAAAACAATTATAGAAAAAGATATTTCGCAACGCTACCAAATAAATGATAAAAGAGCTTTTGAAAATATCATAAAGTTTGTTGCATCTAATATTGGCAGTGCGCTTTCACCAAGCAATATTTCTAAAATTTTAAAACAAGATGGTCAAATTATACACCATCATACCGTTGAAAAATATTTAGGATATTTAGAAGCTAGTTTTGTTTTTTACAAACTAAATCGATTCGATTTAAAAGGCAGAAAACAATTGGCTACCCAGGAAAAATACTATTTGGTAGATGCAGGTTTACTTAACATTTTGGTAGGTAAAGAACGCACAACAGACAGAGGGCATATCCTTGAAAACATAGTGTATTTAGAGCTTCTTCGAAGAGGCCACAAAATTTGGGCTGGCACGGGCCGCAACTATGAAGTGGACTTTGTTTGTAAAACACCTACTGGCGACTTGGAATATTACCAAGTGGCGTGGAAAATGGATAATAATAGCACAAAAGAACGTGAGTTTGGTGCACTAGAAAAAATCAACGACAATTATCCAAAATATTTGCTTACAACAGACTCCTTTACGCAAGACCAAAGTGGAATTAAACACCTGAACGTATTTAACTGGTTACTTGAAACTACCGAATAAAATAGCGTTGGACTTATCCACCCCTTAACTCACCCCGCTTCCATTATCTATAGCCGTTTCCGGATTAATGAAATGCAGCTTTCCAACAGCATCTTCCGCCATTAATATCATGCCATTGCTTTCAATTCCACGCATTTTACGGGGTGCTAAATTGGTAACTACTGTTATCTGCTTGCCTACAATTGCCGCAGGATCAAAATGCATGGCGATGCCTGATACGATGGTGCGCACTTCAAAACCTAAATCTACCTGTAGCTTCAATAGTTTATCGGATAATACCTAAAAGTTTTAAAGAAAGTAATGTGTCCCTTTCTTTAAAATCGTTAGATAGCTAAAGTAAATTTGGATAATATATAACGTTAACTTTGTCGCATAAATTTGCTAAATTTGCGACAAAATTAGCGTTATATAATGGCTAAAAGCATTGAAAAACAAGTTTTAGGAAAGATAAAGCGTAATCCAAGAGGTACACTTTTCTTTGTAGACAGTTTTGCTGCGATTGCAAATGCTAAAGCGGTGAATAAGGCTTTGGAGCGTCTGGTAAAATCGGCAGAATTAGAACGAGTGGCTACTGGAATCTATGTTCGTACAGTAAATGATAGTTATATTGGAAAAGTATTTCCAGGCATTGAGGAAATTGCAGTTGCAATTGCCAAAAGGGATAGGGCTAAGATAGTTCCCACAGGAAGTTATGCGATCTATAAATTGGGTCTGTCTACTCAAGTCCCCTTGAACATTGTTTTTTGTTCCGATACTTCGGCTCGGAAAATTAAAATCGGGCAACAAAGTATAACATTCAAAAAAGCAAGTTCCAAAAACCTTTCTTTTGTTGGAGAAATAAGTATGTTGGTAATTCAGGCTTTACGAACAATTGGAAAAGACAAAGCAACAGCCGAAGAAATTAAACAGTTAAAGAAAGTTTTGAAAAACGAAAATCCAAAACATTTGCAACACGATTTACAGTTAGCGCCTGTTTGGGTTAGAAAATTGATTACACACAATGATTAAGTTTATACATTTAAAAGAATGGTTTCAATTGCCTGACGAAACTAAATCCAGAATTTTTGCAGAAACGAGTAGGCAAATAGGGTTGCCTTCTTCATCTGCAGCATAAAAAGATTGGTGGGTGGTGCAAACTTTGGCAGTTATTTTTTCAATGAATTGTGCAAAAGCCTTGATTTTTAAAGGCGGAACCTCGTTAAGTAAAGGATGGAGTTTGATCCAACGATTTTCTGAAGATATTGATTTGGCTTTGGATAGAGCGTTTTTAGGTCTCTCAGGCGAATTGTCGAAACAAGATGTCAAAAAATTAAGAAGAAAATCGTTTCAATTTATAACGGAAATTTTTATTGAAGAATTAAGGAACAAATTTGCCGAATTAGGTTTCAAAGAAGTAATAGTAAAACATCGTGAAGTGCAAAATCATGACCAAGATCCTTTGATTATTGAAATATATTATAACAAACTTACTGAAACTGACACTTATTTGAAACCAGGTGTTTTGGTAGAAATTGGTAGTCGTTCCTTGAAGGAGCCTTTTACACAGCGGACTTTCGGCACTTTCGTTTCTCAAATATATTCCAACAATATATTTTCAGATAACCCTATAACTATTCCTGTTGTAAATCCTGAAAGGACTTTTTTGGAAAAAATCTTCTTATTACATGAAGAATTTCAGAAAACCCCTGAAAACATGCGAGTGGAACGTCTTTGTAGACATCTTTATGATATTTAGAAATTAAGCCAAACTGAATACGCAGAAACTGCGTTGCAAAATACAGAGCTTTACAGTACAATTGTAAAACACCGCAGTAGATTTACGGCAATTTCAGGCATTGATTACAACAAACATAACCATGAAAACATACGATTCATTCCACCTGATAGGTTATTACCGCTTTGGAAAAAAGATTATGAAGAAATGAGAGCAAGTATGATTTATGGACAACCATTATCATTTGAAGAACTTATAAAAAGACTAACTGTATTACAAAAAAAGATAAACAGAATGATCCATCGTTAATACAAACACAATTACAACCAGCTTAAATACTTCATATATAAAATACAGCTAAAATTTACTCGTTATTCTAAATTATCAAAACTTGCATTTTTTGCAAGTTTTGATAATTTAACACGGCATTGTAGCAGGAACCATAAATAAGCATCAAAACAGGTCACCCCTACGGGGTTTTGTGGGTAGTATATTTGATGTTCTTTGCTGCTATTAACAGGTCGCACCTTCGGCGCTGATAAACTATTAATTATGTAATAATCTTTCCACTAATTAGCCACTACGTATCAAAAATTACATGATTCATGCAACAAAGCTATTTAACACTATCCTTTTGTAGCAATTTCTTAATCCTAACTCACCCCGCTTCCATTATCTATAGCCGTTTCCGGATTAATGAAATGCAGCTTTCCAACAGCATCTTCCGCCATTAATATCATGCCATTGCTTTCAATTCCACGCATTTTACGAGGGGCTAAATTGGTAACTACTGTTACTTGCTTGCCTACAATTGCCGCAGGATCAAAATGCATGGCGATGCCCGAAACTATAGTGCGCACTTCAAAACCTAAATCTACCTGTAGCTTCAAGAGTTTATCGGCCTTCTCTACTTTTTCGGCAGATACAATGGTACCTACTTTTAAATCGATCTTGGCAAAATCATCAAATACTATTTCCGGTTTTACCGTAATAGCTTTTTCTTCTTGCTTAGCTTCAACAGCAGGGGTAACTTCTTTATGCACAGCAGCAGCTTTTAATTTTTCTACTTGTTTACAAATTTCTTCGTCTTCTATTTTGCGGAACAATAATTCCGGTGGTCTTAAACTATACCCAACACTCACCAATTTAAGGCTTCCCGCATTTTCCCAATCCAATATTCTATCTACCACTTTTAATAAGTAACATATTTTTTTAGCAGTAAATGGTAAGAATGGATTGATTAATATGGCCAGATTGCCGGTTAGTTGTAGGCAAATATGTAAGCAATTGTCGATGAGTTGTTGCCCATCAGGATTGGTGTCTAGCGTTTTAGCAATGATCCACGGTTCTTTTTTCTGCATATACTGATTGCCAATTCGCGCTAAATTAATTACTTCAAAAAGGGCATCTCTGAACTTGTATTCTTCAATTAATTTCTCTACTTTTTCTTTTGCTGCTTTAATATTGGCAATGGTTTCATGGTCCAATTCATCCATAGCAGCGGCATGTAATGGAGGTACTTTGCCTTTACACAGTTTATGCATTAATACCAATGCTCTGTTTACAAAGTTGCCAAAAATACTTACCAGCTCGCTGTTATTGGCATCCTGAAATCCTTTCCAGGTAAATTCACTGTCTTTACTCTCGGGCGCAATGGCGGTAAGATAGTATCTCAACACATCGGCCATTTGACTGCCTCCGTTTTCGGGTTTAATGAAGTCGTTGATGTAATCTTCCATTTCGAGTTTCCAGTTTCTGCTGGTACTCATTTTATCGCCCTCTAAATTCATGAACTCATTGGCAGGCACATTTTCCGGTAAAATATTTCCATGCAATTGCAGCATCACCGGAAAAATAATACAATGGAAAACAATATTGTCTTTACCAATAAAATGCACCAGTTTGGTGTCTTTACTTTCCCAATAAGGTTTCCAGTCTTTCTCGTTGTCTAATGCCCATTGTTTGGTAGCACTGATGTAGCCAATAGGTGCATCAAACCATACATATAAAACCTTGCCTTTGCCATCTACTACATCATCAGGTAAGGTTACGCCCCAATCTAAATCGCGGGTTACGGCACGTGGCAATAATCCGCCATCAATCCAACTTTTACACTGCCCTACTACTGTTGCACGCCAATCGTTGGCATGTTCTTCTAAAATCCATTTGCGTAAAAAAGCTTCGTGGCGATCAAGTGGTAAATACCAATGCTTGGTTAATTTCTTGATGGGAGCATTACCGCTAAGCGTGCTAACGGGGTTAATGAGTTCATCGGGACTTAAACTTTTACCGCAGCTTTCACACTGGTCGCCATAAGCGCCGGGGTGCGAGCAGTTGGGACAGGTTCCTTTAATATAACGGTCGGCTAAAAAGCTTTGGGCCGTTTCATCAAAATATTGTTCCGATTCTTTGGTGATGAGGTCGCCCTTATCGTTTAGGGTTTTAAAGAATTCGCGTGCCGTTTCATGATGAATAGGAGCGCTGGTTCTATGGTATATATCGAAGGAAATACCTAAATCTTTAAAGTTTTGTTCAATAATAGGATGGTATTTGTCGATGATAGCCTGAGCGGTTGTACCTTCTTTAGTAGCCTGAATAGGAATGGCTGTACCATGCTCATCGCTTCCACAAACAAAAACCACGTC
The DNA here is from genome assembly GCA_947452295.1 of Sphingobacteriia bacterium. Classification (GTDB taxonomy): domain Bacteria; phylum Bacteroidota; class Bacteroidia; order Chitinophagales; family Chitinophagaceae; genus Sediminibacterium. The sequence continues at coordinate 2,239 of CANGCK010000080.1, read as the reverse complement.
TCTTTTCTGCGCCCTCAGGTAACGAACATAGGTGTCGGCGGGTAAATAGGCGCCGGCCAGGTGTCCAATATGCTTTAATCCGTTGGCATAGGGTAATGCAGCGGTAATCAGGTATCTTTTAGGTAAACTATTTGTGCTCATATAAATACTACGTCGTTAAACCGCAAAAGTACACAAACCTTTTTTTCTATTGAATTTAATCTGTGGAAGCTATTTGACTGTATGATTGTTTCTCAGAATTTGGGCTTAGGATAACTATCCGTTTTACTACTTTTTCGTATTTTTCAATCATGGAAAGAAAATCGTTTGTAAAAATGTTGGGTTTAGGTTTGCTGCCATTTCCTGGGCTCGCAGCCACTATTTCACCCAAATCGCCCAGTAAAATGGCATTACCTCCTTACCTTAAAAAAGGCGACACCATTGGCATTACCTGCCCTTCGGGCTTTTCTACTGTAGAAGATATACAACCTGCTGTGCAAATGTTGCAAGAATGGGGTTATCAGGTTAAAATTGGCGATACTGTGGGAAAGCGCGATTTTACTTTTGGCGGAACTGATGCCGAACGTGCTGCTGATTTTCAAATGCTGCTCGATGATCGTTCTGTTAAAGCCATACTGTGTGCAACGGGGGGCTATGGCGCGGTGAGAATAATAGATTTGTTGAATTTGAAGCATATAAGGAAGTATCCCAAATGGATAATTGGTTTCAGTGATATCACGGTGTTACATAGCCACTTTCATCAGGTACATCAACTGGCTACCATTCATGCTAAAATGTGCGGCAGTTTTCCTAAGGATTGGGCTAGTGCCGATTTAATTCTGCAGGAAGCCATCCTTTCTATTCAACAAATGTTAGCAGGCAATCGCATTAACTATCCTATACAACCTTGCTTGCACAACAGAACTGGAATGGGCGAGGGTATTTTAGTAGGAGGCAATCTGCGTATTTTAGAAAATATGAGTGGCACGGCATCTTCCATCGATACAAAGGGGAAAATATTATTTGTAGAAGATGTAAGTGAACCGCTTTATAATATTGATCGTATGTTCTGTAATTTGTTGAGATCAGGTAAATTGGCTCATTTAAAAGGATTGATAGTGGGCGGTTTTACAGATATGAAGCCCGATAGTCCTGCCTCGCCTTTTGGCAGAGATGTGTTTGCCATTGTAAAAGAAAAGACTGCTCGATTTAATTATCCTATTTGCTTTGATTTTCCGGTGGGACATCAAAAAGGTAATTTTGCCTTAAAATGTGGTGCGAAGCATCAATTAGTAGTATCTGATATCAAAGTTTCATTAACAGAAATGAGTTAGTTTGCAAGATGAATAAAATACCCCCATACCTCAAAAAAGGCGATTTGATTGGACTTACTTGTCCTGCTGGTTACATGGAAGCTGAAAAAGCACAGACCTGTATACATACGTTACAAAGTTGGGGCTATGAAGTGATGGTGGGTAAAACATTGGGCAGTAAAAGCAAAACCTATTTCAGTGGTTCAGATGAAATACGCCGTAATGAGTTCCAGGCGATGTTAGACGACCCAAACATTAAAGCCATACTCTGCGGAAGAGGAGGCTACGGGGTAAGCAGAATTATTGATCAATTAGATTTCTCCACATTTAAAAAACATCCCAAATGGATTATTGGATTTAGTGATATCACCGTGTTTTTATCGCATGTAAACCGGCAGTTAAAAGTAGCATCCTTGCATGCGCCGATGGCTGCTGCATTTAATAATAAACAAGCCGACAAAGAGTATGTACAATCATTGCGCAAAGCCTTAAAAGGAGCCAAAGCAAATTACGCTTGTAAGCCACATGCTTTTAATAAAACAGGCACTTGCACTGCAGAATTAGTAGGGGGTAATTTAGCGATGATAGCGCATCTTATTGGCTCGCCCTCTATGTATAATGTAACTAATAAAATATTGTTTATTGAAGATATTGGCGAATACATATACAACATCGATCGGATGATGATTCAGCTGAAAAGGGCTGGAGTATTGAGTAAGATCAGTGGACTAATTATTGGAAAATTCTCCGATACTAAACCAACGGTTCGTCCATTCGGACAAAATGTGTATCAACTCATTCAATCACATATTGCGGAATACGATTATCCGGTGAGTTACAATTTTCCGGTGAGTCATGAAAAAGAAAATGTTGCATTGAAAGTAGGCGTGGTGCATCAATTGAAAGTAGTCGACAAAAAAGTTTCTCTACAAGAACTGTAAATAAGC
>CANGCK010000079.1 GCA_947452295.1 Sphingobacteriia bacterium | reverse complement strand
GTAAAGCTTTTTAAAGAATACAAAACAATAGAATAAGATTAGTAAAGTATTATTGATTACAACAATGCCCCTGAATAGTCAGGGGCATTGTTGTTTATGTGATTATAGTATTACTGCTACTAAGAAGCTTTTCTTGGCGTTACGTTGAAACCGCCTTTTTTAGAGGAAGAGAAATTTTTATTGGCACTGGTAGCCGACGCTTTGCCAAAAGAACTTCCTGTTCCTGTAGATTTTGATACCATACCCGAAGCCACTGTAGGTTTTTTAGTGGTTTTTCTGCTAGATTTTGCTTTTCCCATGTTATTCCTTTTGTATGAAGTTAAAATAGAAATTGGTTAAAAAGTGTATAAAGAGAAAAAAAATTGTGTACAATAGGGTTTATAGAGGGCAAATCAAATCTAAACAAGCCGTTTTTTCAATATTTAATTGAGTAAAGCCTTACCCAATTCTTTACTAATCTTAATGATTTAATTATAAATTTTTCTACATTCACTGTAACCAATTAATTAATATTGATTCATCTACATTATCCCATGAGTGGGGATTTGATAAAGCATTATTATTTTTCATAACGATCATCTTAGCATTATTCTGCATGCGTATACTTTCATAAAACGAAATGCAATCAGTAATATTCATATCAATAGGCAATCTGCCTCTATTAACTCTTTGCCAAGTGCTATCATTATTAGTAAACAACAAAATATTTTTATGCTTAATACGCTTATGGTTTTTGTATAGGGTATCATTTAGCGCAAAAATAGAGTTGCTCCATAACACTGGAGGTTTAGTTGTTTCAGTGATGTTGTAGTTTTCTTTAAAGAAATTTAATAGAAAGTCGCTTTCATTTTTACTAATATCATTCTTGGTTGCTTTATGCTGCCTCAAAAGGCTACTATATAAGCGTTCTATATCAAGTGGCGGATCTATCACAACACATTTGCTAATGTTGGTTTTGTTGCAAAAAACCGAATCAGACAATAGTTTTAAACAAGCACTGCCTCCAATAGAAAATCCTAATAGGGTATAAGTTTTTTTGCTTTCTTTGGAATTAGCTATAAACGCAGTTATTTGTTCAGCTAAACTTTTTATTTCTTCTTGCTTTACATATAAAGTTTGGTTTTTATTTGTAATACTTACAAAAGCTAAGTCATGGTTTTCGCGGAGCAGTGATTTAAAAAGTTGGTGCTTATTTATAATTGAATCTGGTGATTGGCCGAAACCTGTCAAAACAAAAATTGTCTTATTTGAACCTTGTGTAGATTGTATAAGTTTTATATCACCGGAATACTCAATGATTGTCTGATCTTCAATTTTTTCTTGGCTAGGTTGTGAACTGCAGTGCAAGAAATTAAGTGGAACTAAAAACAGTAGAAAGTAATAAGTAAAACCAGCTTTCATTTTTTGAATGTAATAATGAACCATAAGCATTTTGAATTAATTTAACAATTGATTAAACTTAGAATTTTATTAATACAGAGATAATTAGAAAGAGTAGTAAAGATATCAGGTATATTATTTTTTTCATTGTAAAAGTTGAATGAATTTAGCGAATGGTAAACCATTGACTTTATAATTAAATATTTGCCGGTTTAAATGCTGTAAGATTATCTCTCATTAAATCATTCCAGTATCTGCTGTATAAATTATCTGTTGTTATAAGCGATTCGTGATTGCCATTATTAGTTATAACACCATTTTCTAATATATATATCCTATTACATATAGATTTTAAAATATGTAGTTTGTGTGTAATAAAAATTACTCCCATTTTACTTTTTAGTTTTTCAAGAAGTTGAAGAACAAAAAGTTCACTTTCTCTGTCCATTGCTGCTGTTGCTTCATCTAATATAAGTAATTGTGGGTGATGATATAATGCCCTTGCTAAAGCAATCATTTGTTTTTGTCCACCTGAAAGGTTAATTCCTTCTTCACCAACCAAGGTCATAACTGATTGAGGCAATGATTCTAAAAACGGACCAAAACCGTATTCTTGCAAAAATGTTAACACGTCTTTTGTATGGGTTGTAGCATTTTCAAATGCAATATTTTCTAATACAGTTGCATTAAAAATGTGAATTTGTTGCGGAACAACACCTACTATATTTCTCCAACTAGAAAGCGAAACTTCTTTTAAATCATAGTTTTGGTTGATTAAAATGCTTCCATTTTCGTAATCATAAAATTTTTGAATTATTTGTGATACAGTACTCTTCCCACAACCATTTTCACCCATAATGGCAATTATTTCACCTTTGCTTATCTCAAAAGTTATATTTTTTAATAAGGGGCTTCTTCCGGCAAATCGATACAATAATTGATTTACATGTAAGGATTTAAAGGAAAAGATATCTTGTGATTGATGATTGTTTTCGGGTTCAATATTTGTAAACTCAAACATTCTATCGAATGCAATTTTGGCTTCGTTAATAGGGATTGAAACAAGTGCAAGGTTAGATATGCTGGGCAATAAGCTCGAAGTTAAACCTAAGATTGCAATTAACTCTCCAGTTTTTAAACTGCCTTGTAAAACCTGATAGCTGCTGTATAATAATACCAATAAAAGAAATACAGTGCCAAAAATATTTGCTATAAACCCAAGCCTTATTTGTATTTTACCAAGTGTAAATACATTGCTTTGCAGTTGGTTGTATAGGTTAAAGTTGGTATTAGAGAATATATCTTGCTTGCTATAATTTTTAATAGGCTCAATACCCTGAAGCGTAGAAATAAAATTAGCTTCACTCATGGCAAAACTGCTCATGATATTTTTTTGTGCTGCTATTATGGCTTTATTGTGTTTGTAAATAAGCATAAAATAGAAGGGTAATAGCAGTAATGAGGCCAATGCAATTTTTAATGAATAGGCAAAGAGTACACCTAAGGTTACTATTGTTACCAATACATCAATTACAACATTACCTGCAAGTTGGCTAATTACTTTTTGAATTCTTGATGTATCTGAAAGCCTTGCAGTAAGTTCGCCAATTTTTCGTGTGTCGAAAAAAGGTTTGGGTAGTTGTAGTAATTGAGTATAAAAACTGCTTATTATTCTGGAATTAAAATCTTTTGATTGTTTAAACAAGAAGTATTGACGTAAAGCCACTAAACCTTCTTTTGCTAATAATAAAAAAAACACTAAAGCTATTCCCAAATTTAATTTAACCAGGTTTTTGGTAGGCAAAATATTATCTATTAACCGTTGTGAAAATAAAGACATTACTATTCCTAGTATGGCAATTGCAACACCAATAACTGCAGCAATTGATAAAATAGGCGCATCTTCTTTAATCAATTGTACTATCCATTGTTTTTTGCCGAGTAATTTCAACAGCTTTCTTAAAATGTTCATTGGGTTCGAGGGTTAAACAAGTTTTAGATTGCCAAATCTCGTTTAATTCGTTTTTGTTTAAATAAACAATGCCTTTGGCAGGATCGCCAATAATAAATTTTAATTGCCCATTAAATTCCGTTGTGCCAAAGCATACAATGTAATGGTTTAATTGATTATTAATTAATACATGTAAAATCACAGGGCTTGGGTGCTTAATTAAAGCAGCAATATCTGCCTCACATCCTTCTGCAGTAAAACCAATTTGATTAGCGGCTTGATATAAACCCAGTAAAGTAGTACCGTATATGTTAGTGCCACTTAATTGGCGCAGGTTTTCAAATTCTTTATCGCCACCATAGTATCGGATAAGTGTAAGCAGACAGGCAATACCACAGTCATTTTGGTCTTGCTGCACTACTATTGAAGGAGTTTGATTAAATGAATTATTAAAAAATGATAACATAATGTGGCAAAAGTGGTTGGTAATTTAATTTCGCAGTAGGTAAATAATACTGCATTCACCGCTGTGCTTTCGGAGCAATACGCCATCCTTATAAACATAAAAAGACGGAACTGGTACATCGCCAAAAGTTCGGGCAAATAAATATGCTGTATCACTAAGTACCGTAACGTTAGGCAATAAAGAAAGTTTCATGCTGTCGGCAAACTGTTTTGTTTTTTCAACAGTGTTTGTAGTAATCATAAGCCAGTAAGTTTTTTTTAAAAGCGCCTGCTCTCGAAACATTTCCTTCACCATACTTTGGCAATGTTCACAATCTGGGTTGAAATAGTTTAATACCAATAGTTCCGTTGATTTTGCAAAACTGCTTGTGTATAAAATAGTACCATCTATTTTATGAAAAGGAAGGGATGGCAGTTGTTGAGTTTTAGTCTTTTGTTTTTCTTTTTGCCTCAGTTTACTCCATATTTTAAAACCCAAATAGGTTGAAGTCAAAAGTAATAATGCACTAACTAAAATGAAGATAAATTTTCGAATGTTCATGTATAAAAATATTACGGTTGAAATACTAATGTTAAATAGCTGACAAGTAATACCCATAAGGTTAAACCCGGTAAGTATGTATAGGTGACAAATTTTAAAGAAGGCAAAAATTTGCTTTTTGATTCTTCAGCTATTGAATACGCAAGAAACAAAACATAGCAAATCTCAAAAAGATTAATTGTTTTAAAAAAATAATTGCTCCATGAGGGTACATTTTTTGGAACAAATACTTGCGACGAAAATATGTTAATGGATAGCTGTGCCATTGTTTCTATGTCCCCAAAAAAAGCTGTGTATAAAAGCCCAGCTACTGCACCCACTGCAAAAACGGTTTCGGCCTAAATGCAGATTTTCCAAAAAGGAATTTGTGTATACTGTTCTGTAACAAAACTGCCAATCTTTAAACACAATAAGACAAAACTTATACGCAATAACAAAACAAAAGGAATAAACAAATAACTTAACCATTTCCATTTATGCACAAAGTTCATGTAATCATTAAACTGATGTTCGCTCATTTGTGCACCGATAATTAACCGATATAGGTTATCGGTTAAAATGTAAGTTTGATTGTAATAATTAACAAACAAGTGTATTAATAGTAAGATTAGCAAAAAAAAAGTGGAAATATATTTCATAACATCAGAAAATAATTTGATCAAAAAACTAACTATAAAATCTAATTAATCTTTAACGCCAAGCGTTATTAATAACTAGTATTTAAAAACATTAAATTATTTTTTCAATAATATTTACATACAATTCATGTGAGTTATGTTTTAATAATTTGAAATAAAGAAGTGAAAATATGAGGTAAAGAAGCACAAAGCATACTGCAAAATATAAATAATTGTCATAGCTGTAGTAGGCTACTATTATAAATAAACCTAACAATACTCCGGCAGCAGGTGATGTATTTGATCTAAAATCACTGAAGTTAATTACACTATTTACTTTTCTTGGCAAGAGTATTGAAATAAAAAACCCATAAATAACGGAGGAAATATAAATCATACAAAGATAAATGAATGAAAAAACGGAGGGATGTATGTAACATAATACAGTAAGCGTAATTAGAAAGTCTATTGCAATCAACTTAAAAATACTAGCTGCATAATAACGTAGCCATTGTAAATAGCTATAACCCTGTGCTATATGTAAAAATATTTGTGGTCTATATCCAAAAAGATTATTAAAAGCATAGTTAAATAAAATTAGCGGAGAGCAAATCAATGCAACAATCAAATTTTCATTTATAAGGTTATAATTCTTCTTAACAATGACAGATATGGATATGACTATTATTATTAGAAGCTTAAATACCATTCCTATTATAATGGTGTTAAATAGTGTATTCTTTTTACTTAAATTATTCCATGCATTGGGTTTTTTAAAAAAGGATTTTGTAATAATCTTAACTTTACGAGGGTTGTCATTTTTATCTGCATAATCTATATAGCATCTATAGAATGAAATAAAATAAATTAAAAAAAGAACAATTGCTAATAATAAATTTAAAACAGCCTTACCCAATAAAAAATAATTACCAACAAATTGAATAGTGATAATGATAGTTAAAAAAGGCAATACAAATTTATAGTATGAGTTTGATTGTATTGTTAGTTTTATTAATCTTTCAATAATATAAAAACTTAGAATAGTTACTAATGAAAAAACGAACTGATGCAAATTATAGTCATTTGACAATACGAAAAGTGTAACGCAAAAAATTATTGGTAATAAATTAAAAAGCGAAAGGAAATTATAAGTTAATATAGAAATGCTTTTAACCCAAGCTTTTATTGGATAAGGTTTAATAAAAATATCAACAAATGGTGTGTATTGAGGAAAGAAACCCTTAAGTAAAATAAAAACTGCATTCGTAATATTAAGATAATAAAATAGGTATTCAACTCCTATGGCTTTCTTAATTTTTAAAAATTCAATAAAGTAAGAAAATATAATACCGTAAAATATTGAAAATAGTATAAGAATAATTTTAGCGACCCACCTAAATATTTGTAATAGACTGCGATTTGCAAATATGCTAGTTATTCTTAATCGAATGATGTATAAAAATATATGCATTTAAATCAGCCAATTTAATGGATTATGAAAAGCAACTGTGTCATTAAGTGTATTTAGTATGGATTTTTCTAATGAGTTGTCGAAGTTTGACCTCAATTGTTCGGTTGATCCAAAATAAATCATACAACCTGCTTCTAACAATAATATTTTGTTACAAATTTTTTCAAGAAAATTAATATCATGAGATGAAGTAATTACAGTATGCTTCTTAGCATATTCAATTAAAAAATCAACTACTTTAGTTGAGCTAAATATATCTAATCCATTAAAGGTCTCGTCTAAAATCAACAACTCGGGCTCATGCAAAATTGCCCCACAAATTCCTATTTTTTGTGCCATTCCATAAGAATAATCTCGTATTTTTTTATCAATAGAATCTGTGCTGTCAAAAAAAAAGTTAAAAAGTTCTTCTATTTGGTAAGGTGTTCTGGCGCCATCACAATAAATTTGATTGAGGAAGTTAAGATATTCTCTTCCAGTTAATTCTTCTGGTAAATATTCTCGCCCAATATAAAATCCCATCCTTTTTTTTAGATCTAATGATAGTATTTTTGATTTCTCATAATATATACTTCCAGAATTAGGTATACGCATACCTAACAAAAGTTTTAGTAATGTAGTTTTTCCTACACCATTTTTTCCAATAATACCAATACAATCATTTTTTGAAATTGAAAAAGTAATATTTTCAATAACCTTGATATTAGCATATTGCTTACTAATATTATCTACTTGAATTGTCATTCGCTTTCTATTTATTGTTGGCTGTTATGCTGACTTTTAATTAAAATATAAGGAAAGGCTGTTTTAATTAAAAAATAGCCTTTCCTTATTACAACCAATTAAAGAAACAGACGCCCTGCCCCATATACATAACAACCTATAGAAACAGGATTAGGTACAAAAAGACCGGCAATACCAGCTACATAGCAAAAGCCGTCAGCAAAGTCTAGAGCTTTGGATCCAGCATTAATGTGCTCCAAATTTTGTAATTGTAAAGTTTTCATTGAAATCATTTTAAAAATTAAAAATTGTTATTTTTCAACCCAAGCTGCCATACATAATCCAATTGTAGGTGGTCCCCAAATTAAAGCGCCAAATCCCCCGGTAAATAGTGTTGCAGCAAGACCCGCACCGCATAATTTTGCATAAGTACCACCAGCAAAAAATGTTTCCATTACATTAAACTCTAACGTTTTCATTTTATTTAATTTTTTAATTACCCTCGTCTTAATATCCGTTGTACTTCCGGATAGGGCATACAGTAATACTCCCTCATGCCTTGCGGCAATCTTATGCTAATTATACCAGTGGTAGCTGATGGGCATTAGCATTCCCTTAAGGTTACCAGCCTTAATATTTTTGTTGTTACAAACAAATAATTAAAACAAGCTAAACACACAAACCTGTTTTCAATAAAATATTGGGGATTTAAAATTGGGGAGTATTTATATAAACAACTCTATATAAACGTAAAATAAATTATAGAAGATAATTTATATAAAAAAATCAATTTTATAAAAAAATTCAAATAAGTATCTATTTACTTTTAAAAATGGGCGACTCGAAAATTTCCGTTAATTCTTGTTCACTACAAAAACAAATGGCTTATGTAGCTTATCGGTAATATAGCTTTTGATTAAATGAGGCTTTTGGATAATTTTTTTTCTATTGAGGTCGAGCACTTCATTGGCAATGCAATACGATTCCCAGTTTTCTACTAAATAAATAATTTGGTTTAGCAGTGCTGTTTCTTGGTCAATGGCCTCTTTACTTAAATAGCTTCGCCTGCTCAATACCAATATATCTCTACTCATAGAAAAGGGTTATTAATGTTTGGGACAGCCACAAAACTTGGTTTTGTGGGAATTAGTAAACATTCCACAAGAACTGGCCGTTAAAGTAATTAATAACAGCAAAACAAATAATAGGTTTAATTTGATTTTCATTTGATGCACTAAAGTAGCAAATTTGCAATATAAAACCATCATACCAGCAAATTGAAAAGTTATAGTATACATAAAATATTGGTTGTTCCCCTCGATTGGGGTTTGGGCCATGCTACCCGATGTATTCCTATAATAAATGGATTATTGCAACAGGGCTATCAAGTGTTAATAGGTGCCGAAGGTGCACAAGCTGCATTACTGCAGCAAGCTTTTCCTGCCTTAATCATTTTACCCATAAAGGGCTATCATATACAATATAGTCGCAATAAGTGGACGATGCCCATTAAAATATTGCTACAAATCCCACAAATTATCCGAGCTATTTGGCATGAACAACAATGGTTAAAAGATATTGTGGTTAAAGAACAGATCGATCTGGTAATTTCCGACAACAGGTACGGATTATATCATGCCAGCATCCCGTCTATTTTTATTACCCACCAACTTACTATTAAAGCACCATTTGTTTGGGTCGAAAATATATTAAGGCGTATTAACTACTCGTTCATTAATCGATTTACTGCATGCTGGGTGCCCGATATGGCTGTGTTGCCGGGTGTAGCAGGCGTTTTATCTCATCCCTTACAAATGCCCGCTGTACCGGTTCTTTACCTGAATCTGTTATCCCGTTTTATTAGTCAACCCCAACCAATAAAATACAGTATATGTATTTTGCTTTCTGGGCCAGAACCGCAGCGCACCATTTTAGAAGAAAAATTATTATCGGCAATTCATCAAATAAATGAACCCGTTTTGTTACTAAGAGGTAAACCACTAGAGAATACAATACCCACAGTACCATTAAATGTAACCGCTGTTAATCATTTAAATACACAACAATTGGGAGAGGCCATCCAACAAAGTGAATATATTATTTGTAGAAGTGGCTATACTACGGTAATGGAATTGTTGACCTTGAAAAAGAAAATGTTGGTAATTCCTACCCCATTGCAAACCGAGCAAGAATATATTGGCGAAGAATTAATGAAAAGCAAACTGGCATTATGTTTTCATCAAGAATCATTTAACATATTAACGGCATATACTCAAGCAAAAAAGTTTCAATACCATAACAGTAATGTAGTGCAATTTCAAGAATCCAATATTGCGCAACTTATTCAACAAAGTCTCAATATATAATAGTAATCAGCAAATGAATCAATCAAAAGCTTACGCCGCAGCAATAGGAGCCAACTTTATATTTGGCAGTAGTTATGC
>CANGCK010000078.1 GCA_947452295.1 Sphingobacteriia bacterium | reverse complement strand
ATGGGTTGGTTGCTACCCATGCTCATCATCGCTTCTATTTGGATTAATGATACCATGGCTTATATAGTGGGCTCTATTATCGGGAAAACCCCTCTTTCGGTTATTTCTCCAAAAAAAACCTGGGAGGGTACTATTGGAGGAGCCATTCTTGCGGTTGCAGTTGTTTCATTTGGTGCCAACTACCTTAATGACGGCTTAGACATTAAAATTTTATTACTTATATCAATTACAGCCGCTGTAACAGGCACTTTGGGAGATTTATTAGAAAGTAAACTGAAAAGGATGGCAGGCGTTAAAGACAGTGGTCAAATTATGCCCGGTCATGGTGGATTTTTAGATCGTTTTGATTCTTTGTTGATAGCTACTACAGCTGTTTGGTTGGTATTATTTATCTTTTATTAGTCTTTTTCTGCTTATTACGAATTACATTTGCGCTAAATCAACTACGCTATGACAATACATAGAGAAGGATATAAATCAATTGCAATTACAGCCCTTATTTTTGGGGTGTTTAATTTGATTTCCTTTAATTTTTTAAGTGGATACTTACCATGGTTAGCCATTACTTTATTTGTGATAACCCTTGGCTTGTTTTTGTTCATCATTTCTTTCTTTAGAATTCCTAATCGTACATTCACTATTAACGACAATCAAATTATTTGTCCGGCAGATGGTAAAGTAGTGGTAATTGAAGAGATTACGGATGTTGAGTACTTTAAAGACCGACGAATTCAGGTAAGTGTTTTTATGAGTCCCGCAAATGTACACGTTAACAGAAACCCAATAAGCGGTGAAGTAACTTATAATCAATACCATAAAGGAAAATACTTAGTGGCTTGGCATCCAAAATCATCTACCGAAAATGAACGTTGGAGTGTTGCCGTTAAAAACAATCATGGTGAAATATTGTACAAGCAAATTGCTGGCGCATTAGCTAAGCGTATTTGCAACTATACCCATGTGGGGCAGCAGGTTAAACAGTGTGATGAATATGGTTTTATTAAGTTTGGCAGCCGAGTAGATATCTTATTGCCTGTAGGAACTGAAATTAATGTTTCATTAAACCAAGTAGTTAAAGGTGGAACAACGGTTTTGGCTACCTGGAAATAAGATTTAACAATTTTACCGCGTAAAAATTTCAAATAAGATGCTTAACTTTATTTGCTTAAAATATAGCATGAAATGAGCTATAAACAATAGCTGCTTACCAGCTGAAACGTTTATTGGATGAATTACATGCAATCATTAAAAACAATAAATATAAACACATGAAAAAAGTATTTTTATTTGCAACTGCTGCTTTTATTATGAGTGGTGTTGCTTTTGCCGCTGGTGATCATAAGCATGGTAAAAAATGTGCTAAATCTAAAGAGTGCATGAAAGACATGAAAGATTGCAAAATGAAGGATGGCAAAGAAATGAAAGAATGCTGTAAAAAGAAAGCAGAAGTAAAAGGTACCAACTAATACTTTTGTAAAAATATAAAGCCCGTTATGATGCAAGTCATAACGGGCTTATTTTTTAAAAGACACTGCCAATTGCCCATCAGTATTTAAAGTGAATGTAAAACATTGGCAAATTATTGCTACAAAATATTGGCTAACTCCTTTAAATGACGGATGGTGTAAGTTGGTTTCACGTCAGTAGTAGCATTAATGTGGTTAACAAATATCGTATCTAAACCGGCATTCATCCCCCCCAATATATCAGCCTCAATATTATCACCAATCATTATACTTTGTTTTGTTGTAGCTCCCGCTTTTGCTAGGGCATGGTCAAAAATTTCCTTATTGGGCTTTAAACTGTTACAACCTTCCGAGGTAATCACTTCGGTAAAAAAATGGCCGATATTGCTTTTCTCCAATTTATTGTATTGCACTTTTTCAAAACCATTGGTAATTAAATGCAAAACATATTTCTTATTTTTTAAATAAGTCAAAATTTCTACTGTGTAAGGAAACAAGTTGTTTTTGTTGGGCAAAATCTCAATAAAATCAACTCCAATAGCTCTTGCCAGTGGTTCATCCGCTATTTTAAAATCTACCAGTGTAAGCCACATGCGCTTCCATCGTAGCTCATCTTGCTTAATAAGTCCTTTTGAATATTTGTCCCATAAGCGATGATTGTGGTCGTTGTATTTTTCAAAAAAACCATCAAAATCGGTGATGCCCTTTTGGGATAAATTTTTTTCGATATAAATTTCGTACATAGCCTGTTTAGAATTGGTTTCAAAATCCCACAGCGTATGGTCTAAATCAAAAAATAAGTGTTGGTATTGCATTTTGCTAAATTAAGAATTATGAAGCGCTAATAGAGATTAACTTTTTTATACTATTTTATCTGTTACTTCGTGTATAAATTATAGCACTTCTATGAATATTATTATAACAGGCGCATCAAAAGGAATTGGCAAAGCTATTGCAGAACAATTTGCTCAGGATGGACATACTATTCTATTATGTAGTAGAGGTGAAAAAACCTTGTACGATGCAGTATCTGATTTAATGACGCGTTTTCCGCAAAGTATAATTAAAGGAAAGGCTTATGATATGTCGGACAAGTTATCTGTAATTGAATTTGCTAAATGGTGCTTAAATTATGGCACTCCTGATATTGTGGTAAATAATGCCGGACAATTTATTCCGGGCAGTATACATGATGAAGAAGAAGGTATCCTGGAATTAATGATGGAAACGAATTTGTACAGTGCATATCATTTAACCCGACAGCTGTTACCCGAAATGATCAAAGCAGCCCAAGGCCATATCTTTAATATCTGCTCAATTGCCTCTCTGCAAGCATATGCCAATGGGGGTAGTTACAGCATCAGCAAATTTGCTTTATTAGGATTCAGTAAAAACCTCCGAGAAGAATTAAAACCCAAGGGCATTAAAGTCACCGCTGTTTGTCCGGGTGCCACTTTAAGCAGCAGTTGGGACGGGGTAGCTATTGATCCTAAAAGAATTATGGAAATAGAGGACGTGGCTAAAATGGTTTTTGCAGCAGCAAAATTATCACCCATGGCAGTGGTAGAAGACATCGTAATGCGCCCTCAGTTGGGTGATTTATAGCAGTATGAAGTAATTGCCAGACCACAGTAATTGCAAATATTGGTTGTATATTTAGTAAACAATTGATTGTATGAACAAGCGATTTTTTTTACTGAGTATATTAATAGTTTTGATGCAACTTGCAACAGCTGCCGATAGCACCTGGATAAGAATTAATCAGCTGGGATATTTGCCCGATAGTAAAAAGAACGCAGTATTGGGCAGCAAATCAAATCTACCTTTCCAATCATTTTATTTAATAGATGCAATAAGCGGTAAAACGGTATTTACAGCTAGCGTTGGAAAAGCCTTTGGAAAATATGGCCCATTTAAGCAAACCTACCGCTTAAACTTTTCTACTTTTACTAAACCAGGAAAGTACTATTTAAAAGCTGGTAATACGTATTCCCCTAAATTCTATATCAACAACCAGGTGTATGATGGTGCAGCGGATTTCTGTTTGCAATATATGCGACAGCAGCGTTCCGGTTTTAATCCTTTCTTACAAGACAGCTGTCATACACATGATGGTTATACCATGTATGGTAGCACTGCCGGACTAAAAGACAGTACCCATATAGATGCAACGGGTGGATGGCACGATGCCAGCGATTATTTACAATACAGCAGTACCTCGGCCAATGCAGTATATCATTTGTTAATGGCCTATAGAGACCATCCGAAAGTGTTTACCGATCAATACCAATGGAATGGATTAGCCGGAAAAAATGGCAAAGCCGATGTGTTGGATGAGGCCAAATGGGGGCTCGATTGGTTGGTAAAAATGCATCCCAAAAAAGATTGGTTATTTAATCAGTTAGGTGATGATAGAGACCATAAAAGTATGCGCATTCCTAAAGAAGATCCATACTATGGAAAGGGTTTTGAACGTACTGTTTATTTTGTAGATGGAGAATTACAGCAACGTGGTAAGTATAAAAACAATACAACTGGCACCAGCTCTACAGCGGCTAAATTTAGTAGCGCCTTTTCATTGGCGGCTCAACTTTTTCCTACACAAGCAGCGTTGTACAAAGAAAAAGCAAAAACCGCCTTAGACTTTGCCTATAAAAAACAAGGTGTTACACAAACAGTATCGGTACTTTCTCCCTATATATATGCTGAAGACAATTGGGTAGATGATATGGAGTTGGCAGAAGCAATGCATGCAGAAGAATCAGGCATCAACAGTTTACAAAAGTCGATTGATTTTGCTAAGCGAGAACCTGTTACCCCATGGTTGGGAAAAGATACAGCCGCTCATTACCAATGGTATCCGTTTATTAATATCGGACATTATGAATTGGCAAAAAAATTAATTGGTAAGCAACGAGATTCGGTAATTCAATATTATAAAAAAGGAATTGACGCAGTATGGCAAAAAGCAGCCAGGAATGCTTTTTACAGGGGTATTCCTTTTATTTGGTGCAGCAATAATTTAACGATTTCATTTGCTATGCAGTGTAAATGGTATGCACAATTGTCGGGCAGTAATGAATATGAGGCGTTGATGCAAGCCAATATCGATTGGCTATTTGGTTGTAATCCGTGGGGAACAAGTATGGTATATGGTTTGCCGGTTTTAGGCGATGCACCGGTTGACCCACATTCGGCATTTACGCATTTAAAAAATTATCCCATCAATGGAGGATTAGTAGATGGGCCGGTATATACCAGTATTTATAAAAATCTGATTGGCATTAAATTGTTTTCGGATGATGAATATGCACCTTTTCAGAGTGATTTGGCTGTTTACCATGATGATTATGGAGATTATAGTACCAATGAGCCTACTATGGATGGTACTGCCAGTTTAATTTATTTATTGGCAGCACAACAGTCCACCGCTCAGCAAATTCAACCAAAGCAACCAGTTGTTGCAACAACCATCGAAAAACAAAAAGGTGCGGTTGTTAAAGTAAATCAAATCGGTACCAAAACCATTTCGCTTGTTTTTACTGCCGATGAATTTGGCGATGGGCTTCCTTTTATTACCAACACCCTCAAACAGCAGCAGGTACCCGCAGCTTTCTTTTTTACAGGACGGTTTTACAGAAATAAACATTTTGCTAAAAACATTCAGCAATTGCAACAATTAGGACATTATTTAGGGCCACATAGTGATGCACATTTGTTGTATTGCGACTGGACAAAGCGCGATAGCTTATTGGTAAACTACCAAGAGTTTTCGGATGATTTAAATAGGAATTTAATTGCAATGGAACGGGTGGGAATTAACACCAATAAAGTGCATTGTTTTATACCTCCTTATGAATGGTGGAATGATAGTGTGGCTACCTGGGCTAAATGGCGCGGCATGCAGTTGTGTAGCTTTTCACCCGGTACTTTTACCAATGCCGATTATACCTGGCCCGAAATGGGTAAAGCATACCGGAGCAGCGAGGAGCTTTTGGGCAAAATCAACACCCTATCGAATGATCCCAATAAATTTAGTGGAAGTATATTATTGGTTCATGCAGGTACCGATCCTAAACGAAAAGACAAGTTCTATAAACGCTTACCTCAAATAATTCAGTTATTGAAAAAGAAAGGGTATGTATTTAAGCGAATAGACCGTTTACTCAACTAGTTACCATTTTTCTTCTGATGAAGTAGCATGGTGCTGTTGCTTGTACAATTCTTTAGCCACTTTTTTCTGGTTGATGCGTTCAATGATAGCGTCGGCAATCAGTTCCGCAGCGTTGGTATCTTTTTTGGATGCCAATAAACTTTTGATTTTTGCCTCATTCACATCAATTCTGTACATAACAAAAACCAGCTTTTCAAAATCGTGCAGAATTAAATCATTGATAGTAGTAATTAAATCTTCTCTGGTAAGTTGCTCAAATGCAGCAACATCTATATTGTGTTCGTGCATAAAAAAGGCTTTCTGTAAGTTACTTAATATTTTTCAATAACCCCTAAACCAAATAGTGCAAAATCATATTTTGCCGGATCTTTTGGGTCTAATTTTTTGAGATAGTTGGTTAACTCTTCGGCGGCCAACCAGTCTACCTGTTTGCGATCTAACAAATTAAATCTTTTGGCTACACGCGCCACATGTACATCAATCGGACAAATTAGCTGAGCTGGTTTTATTTTTTTCCAGATGCCAAAATCAACTCCTTTTTTATCGTTTCTAACCATCCACCTTAAATACATGTTCAGCCTTTTACAGGTAGAGCCTTTTGCAGGTGTAGAAATATGTTTTCGGGTTCGTAGTGACGCATCTTCCAACGCAAAAAAATTATGATGAAAATGAATCAGTGCATCGTAAATAGAAGCAGGCTTTTGCCCATTTTGCAGAAATGCTGCTTCTAATGAATCATATTGTGAATAATGCTGCTTAAAAAATTCAATACAATAATATAAATCGGTAGCGTTAAACGTGCGGTGTTTAAACCCTTCCAGTTGTTTTAACTCTTTGGGCGATGCATGTAAACAAAATTGATGGGGCTGCATGCCCATTAAATGCATTAATTCCTTCGATTTATTGATGATAGTGGTTCGGTTGCCCCAAGCAAAAATAGCCGCAAAAAAGCCGGCTATTTCAATGTCTTGTTGATGGGTAAACAAATGAGGAATGCAAATAGGATCTGCTGCAATAAAAGAAGGTTGATTGTATTCTTCAACCTTCTTGTTAAAAAAATCCAATAATTTGTTATCGGCCATATTAAGCGAGTGCTTTATCTAAATCGGCTATTAAGTCATCCGCATCTTCTACGCCTACACTTAATCTGATCAACGTATCACTTAATCCGTTGGCAATTCTTTTTTCACGAGGAATAGAAGCATGTGTCATGGTTGCAGGGTGATTGATTAAACTTTCTACACCACCTAAGCTTTCTGCTAAAGAAAATAATTTGGTAGACGACAATACTTTTTTAGCAGCTTCTATGCTATCATCTTTTAATTCAAAAGAAAGCATACCACCAAAATTGCGCATTTGTTTTTTGGCAATTGGATAGCCCGGATGGTCTTCAAATCCGCACCAATATACTTTACCCACTTTAGGATGATTGCGTAGCCAATGGGCAATTTTAGCGCCATTTTCGCAATGACGCTGCATGCGTAAATGAAGGGTTTTAATACCTCTTAATACCAAAAAGCAATCCATAGGCCCCGGTACCGCTCCACAACTTTTTTGTATAAAATACAGTTGCTCCCGTAAAGCAGCATCATTCATCATCAATGCCCCCTGAATCACATCACTATGTCCACCTAGGTATTTAGTTGCTGAATGCATTACTATATCGGCTCCTAATTCGAGTGGATTTTGTAAATAAGGAGAGGCAAAAGTATTGTCTACACAAAGCAACACATTTTTAGCTTTAGTGATTTTTGCGATGGCTTCAATATCGGAAATGTTCATTAAAGGATTGGTAGGTGTTTCAATCCAAACCAGTTTGGTTTTAGCAGAAATGGCCTGTTCAATATTGGCCGCATGGGTAGTATCTACATAAGTAAACTGAATACCAAATTTCTCATATATTTTAGAAAACAAGCGATAGGTGCCACCGTACATATCATTGGCTGCAATGACTTCATCACCGGGTACTAAAAGTTTCATTACCGTATCGGTAGCTGCCACTCCACTGCTGAATGCCAAGCCAAATTTTCCATTTTCTATTTGCGCATAAGCCTCTTCTAATGCAGTACGGGTAGGGTTTTGACTGCGTGCATATTCATACCCTTTATTTACTCCGGGTGCTTCCTGTACATAGGTAGATGTTTGGTAGATGGGTGTCATAATTGCGCCGGTAGATGGATCGGGTTCCGCACCTGCGTGTATATATTTAGTAGCTGTTTTCATCTTCAAGAATTTAAGACTACAAATATACGCAGCTATACCATGATTAACCGGTTAAATTCTGCTCGTGCAAAATCAATTACTTCCGTAATAAATAGATCAGAAGATGCGGCTAACAAATTATAATGCTCATTAAAGAGTTGAAAAGGCAGTTCATGACTGGTTAAATGTTGGGCTCTTCTTACCAATCCACCAAAGCTGTTATCAATCCCCCATTTATACCGGTAATTAAATAGCCAATTTTGTTGTTGCATGTATGGAAACATGCGGGCAAATTTATCTGGAAAAAAATGCGTTTGTGCTTCTAATTTAGCATAAGTATTTGTTGTAAAGTTCAACCATTCTTTTTCGTTGAGTACATGTTGATGTAGGGCTAAAAAATGGTCATATACAATATCTATAAAAGCTCCAGCATAAAGCCGTACAGCCGGCGTAAAAAATTTCTTGAGCTCTTTGGTGATGCTGTGTTGATCGGTAAACGCATCTATTGCTCTATGTAGTTGAATGCCTTTTTGTATCGTAACAGGGTAATCGAATTGTTTTTTACCTTTAACAAAATCACTGATCATATTCCCCACCAAAATGTCAGGGTGGTTAAACGATAAGTATGCATGTGCCAGATAATTCATGTTAATGAATCATTGAATGAATCCAATTACTAATAAATGCAAGGGCTTCGGGAGAAAATGTTTCATCAATACTATCGTAGGAATCTGTATCTTTTTTACAAGTTTGAAATAAGTGGTTTAGTTCGGGAAAACTTCGTAGAGTGTATTTTCTATTTTTACCTTTCTTTAATGCAGTGTTAATGCCTTCTAAGTTGGCTTTTACTTCAACTTGAATATCCTGTTCTCCATTAATGGCCAGCACTGGAATCTTTAATGCAGATAAATGAATGGTAGGGTTGTAGTTCATAAAATACTGTAACCAAACCAAGGCACTACTGAATTGATCGGCTAAATTAAGGTATGCTTTGGGCCCTTTGGTGTACATCAACTTTTGTTCATCCTCATCAGAATAATACAATTTCCAATTTTTGTAAGTTGCTTGTAAATAATTTTTAATGCTATCTATATTACTATAAAGTTTAAAAGCGTTCATCATTACATTTACAAAATCGCTTGCTTTTTTCTCGTCTTCAGGCAATAAATTTTTCTTTATAAAATTTCTTTTCATTTGGTATTTCAAGATCTCATCACCATTAATACCAGGTGCAGCTAGTAGAGCGATAAAGGCTATTTTTTTATTGTTGGCAGCAACCATAGGCGCAATCATACCACCTTCGCTATGGCCAATTAGTCCGATTTTTTTAGGGTTAATATCATGTCTGGAAAGAAGATATTGCAAGCTGGTTTCTACATCATTGGCAAAATCTTCGCTGGTAATTTTTGTAGGATTATTGCCCACATTGGTTAGTCCGGTACCTCTGTCGTCAACCCGTAGCACTGCAATTCCATTTTTGGTGAGGTAGTCGGCCAATACTAAATAGGGTTTATGATCAAACATAGTACCATCACGGTCTTGCGGTCCACTACCCGAAATAATGATAACTGTAGGGAAATCTGTTTTGTCGGTAGGAATGGTTAGGGTAGCGCCAAAATGCACAGATTGATCGGTATTGTTGTACTCGACTTCTTCAGACTTATAGGAGAAAGGCGCAATTGGTGTTTGTGGTCTTATTTTAGGGATGCGTTTTTTTGGTTGGCTAGAATCGGGGATTCTTTTAAGTACTAAAATTGTTTTAAAATTTCCCTGAGTAAAAACGCCATCAACTATATCGTTGCCATCCCATTTACCGATATAGCTTCCTTTAATTACTGGAATTTTGGTTTTTATACTATCTGTTTCTACAACAGTTTCGCTGCCTTTTAATCCAAAAGCTTTTTGATCTGGACTATCGAAGCTGGTAAAATATCCGTCATCTTTTTGAGAGAGGTGCATTACCAACGAAATTTTTCGAGGACCAATATCAATGAATCCTTTCCAAGAACCAACTATCGATTGGCAATTTGCCGACTCTATTATTCCAAAAACTCCAAAAAACAATACAAAATATTTCATAAAAAACTACTTGAACAGAAAATATTGCAATTACAAATTAAGTGCCGGCAGCTGATTTACTGGAATGAATGTTCCTTCTTTTTTTAGATCAGCAATTAATCGGCATAAACGGTTTACCAGCATTGGTCCGCACCATCTGCGGGTGAAAACCGGTATGTTAAATTGATTGATTGGAGTAAATTCCCATGGATGAAAATACAAACACAAGTAACCATCTTGCCGTAAGGTTTTAATGCAAAGGAATTTAAAAAGCCAATAAGGCATGTTTTTAAAACTCAACCAAAATAGGGGGATTCTTAAAATGGGGGATACTGAAGCAGGTAGGCGGGTCATGCCCTCTGCTTGATAAATGGTTCGGGACAAATGTAAATTATTGTATTTGCCGGGTAAAAAAGTAGGGTTGATGGATGAATCGTATTGGTAGCCTGCATTTTTGACTGCGTTCATACCAATAGGGCGCATACGTGGCATACGTAACCCGGTAACAGGT
>CANGCK010000077.1 GCA_947452295.1 Sphingobacteriia bacterium | reverse complement strand
AGATCGGCCGCAAAAAAAATTATTCAATTGCTGCGGCTCGATAAAAAAGAAGTATCTGCAATATATGCTTTTGCAGTTTTAGCAGGATTAGTTCAATTAGCATTACCGTTGGGCATTCAAAGCATCATCGGATTTGTAATGGCGGGTAGTATATCGGCCAGTATAGTAGTGTTAATTGCACTAGTATTGATAGCAGTTTTTTTAAATGGATTATTACAGGTTCGTCAAATTCAAGTGACCGAAAAAATTCAACAAAAAATTTTTGTACGCTATGCTTTTGAATATGCCGACAGGCTTCCGAAACTAAACATTGAAAAGCTCGATAGCTATTATTTGCCAGAATTAGTGAATAGATTTTTTGATACCTCAACCTTACAAAAAGGGATCGAAAAAATATTACTAGAAGTACCTGCAGCCATTATGCAAATATTGTTTGGTGTATTATTGCTTTCATTGTATCACCCCGTTTTTGTTGGCTTTGGTTTTGTACTATTATTATTGCTGTATATAATTCTTAAGTATACAATGCCAGCTGGGTTTGATGCCAGCATTGAAGCCAGTAATCAAAAATATGCTACTGTAGGATGGTTAGAAGAGGTTGCGAGACTAGTTAAAACTTTTAAATATTCAAAAGGAACAGCTTTAAACATCAACAAAACCGACAAAATTGTCAACAAATACCTTACCGCCAGAACCAATTATTTCAATGTATTGTTAACACAATATTGGAGTTTAATTAGTTTTAAATTAATTATTACTGCTGCAATGTTAATTGTTGGCGCCTTTTTATTAGTAGAACAACAGATAAATATTGGTCAATTCATTGCAGCAGATATTGTAATTCTATCTGTAATTTCTTCTGTAGAAAAACTAATTGGAACCTTAAATAAAGTATATGATGTACTCACTTCAATTGAAAAATTAAGTAAGATAGCCGAATGTGAGATAGAATCACAAGGCGCAATTGAATTGCCCATCAAAAACCAGGGATTATCGATTTTATTTAACAATGTAAACTTTAGTTACCCAAACACAGAAAAGGTATTACAAAACATTACTTTTAACATTCAGCCTGGTGAAAAAGTATGTATAATGGGCCGTTCAGGGTCTGGCAAATCTAGCATATTACGATTGTTAACAGGTGCGTATAAAAACTTTGAAGGCTCAATTTTGCTAGACCAATTACCCATTGGGAATTATACCTTACAATCAATTAGAGCACAAACAGGTGTACTGTTAAATCAGCAAGATATTTTTGAAGGAACTATTTGGGACAATTTAACAATGGGCGACCATACCATTACACATGCAGAAGTTACTAGTTTAATTCAATTAACTGGTTTAGATAATTTTATAGCTACCCAATCAATGGGTTTTGATACCCCACTCGATCCATTAGGAAAAAGGTTAACTGCCGAAATTAAACAAACCATTCTGTTACTCCGTGCCTTATTGGGAAAGAAAAGGCTTCTTCTGTTAGAAGACCCATTGAATAATATAAATAATAATGCACAAGAAAATATTATCAACTATATCATTAGTGATAAAACTTCCACTGCTTTTATTACCACAACTTCGGTTGCCATTGCAAAAAAATGTGACTGGGTTTTGTATGTAGAAAATGGAAGTATAAAAGCATTTGGCCATTATAATGAAGTAGCCACAAAAATAGTTTAATCCTATGCGTCAATCATATTTACACAAACAAATTGAATCTGAAATTAATAGTACTCAATTCAATTCATTTAAAAACGTATATCAAATCCATAAAAAAAGTCAAATTAAAAAATGGTTGTGGGGTATATTATTGGGTTTAATTATCACGCTTTTTCTTCCTTGGACACAAAATATTCGTGCAAAAGGCATTGTTACAGCTTTGCGACAAGAACAAAGGCCACAAGAGATGAATACTATTATTGCCGGCCGCATTGAAAAGTGGTATGTTAACGAAGGAGATATTGTGAAAAAGGGTGATACACTTTTAAAATTGGGCGAAGTAAAACCAGAATATTTCGATCCAAAATTATTAGAGAGAACCCAACAACAAATTATGGCCAAGCAAATGGCCATTAATTCATATGAAGATAAAGCACAAACGTCTAATAGCCAGATACTTGCACTGGAAAGTGCGCGTGATTTAAAACTCAATCAATTAGAAATAAAAACCCGTCAACAACTATTAAAACAACTGAGCGATAGCAACGATGTAGTAGCTGTAAATAATGAATGGCAAATTGCCAAACGTCAAATAGAAGCGGCAAAGATGATGCTAGATAGCGGTGTAATTGCATTGGTAGATTTTGAAAGAAGAAAGGCAGCCTATCAAAATGCAATTGCTAAAAAAGCAAGTGCCGAAAACAAATATTTACAAACCAAACAAGAATTAGGCGCTATACGTGTAGAAATTAATTTTACCATACAAGAATATGCCGACAAAATTGCCAAAGCACAAGGCGATCGTTTTGCTTCTATGTCGAATATCTCGAATGGGGTTGCAGATGTATCAAAACTTGAAAATATTTTTAGCAATTATGACATTCGAAACAAAATGTATTATGTAATTGCACCACAAGACGGACAAGTTACCAAGGCAAAAAAAGCGGGGATTGGTGAAATGGTGAAGGAAGGTGAAATGCTCGTAGAGATTGTACCCGGCAATGCCCAGTTGGCAGTAGCATTGTATATTGAACCGATGGATTTGCCCTTGTTAAATATTGGGCAAAAAATACGATTTATTTTTGATGGATATCCTGCTATAGTATTTTCTGGTTGGCCAGAAGCATCTTATGGAACATTTAGTGGCATTATTACTGCTATTGAAAAATCGGCTAGTGAAAATGGAAAATTCAGGTTATTGGCTATTGAAGACAAAAGCGATAAACCATGGCCTACTCAGTTAAGAGTAGGTGCAGGAGCCAACGGAATAGCCTTGCTAAAAAATGTAAGTATTGGCTATGAATTATGGAGAAATATAAATGGCTTCCCACCCGAATATTATCAGTCTAAACCAGCAAATTCAAAAGTAAAAATTCAAAAGTAAAACTACTATCAACAAAGTATGTACAACAACCGAAATGTTGATTGGCAAAGTCAAAACATATGAAATACGCACTGATATTTATTTTACTTTTTTGGGGGCAATCAAAAGCACAGGTACTTACTCCCGAATCATTTATACAAATGGTTCGTCAAAATCACCCATTGGCTAAGCAGGCCAATATTTTAGTAGACAAAGCAAAAGCCGACCATAAAATAGCACAAGGCGCATTTGACCCTACATTTACATTTGAGGCCAGTGAAAAAACATTAGATGGTAAAAACTATTATCAATACAACAATCCTCAATTTAAAATACCTACACAGCTTGCAGGGATTGACGTAAAATCTGGTATAGAAAACAATGGCGGTCAATATTTAAATACGCAAATCACTTCCGGACAATCGGCATATTTGGGTGCAGAAGTCCCATTGGCCAAGGGTTTGTTAATCGATAAAAGAAGAGCCATATTACAGCAAGCAAAACTATTTATTAATTTAAGTGAACAAGAAAAAAATCAACAATACAATGAATTGATTTTTGATGCATATAATCAATATTGGCAATGGGTAAGCGCATATCAATTAATCAAAGTATACCAACAATTTTTTGAAATTTCCTACAATAGATTTCGCTTAATAAAATTAGGGTACTTAAACGGTGAAAGATCGGAAGCCGATACCATTGAAGCATTTGCGCAAATGCAGCAGTTTAAATTGCAACAAGTGGATGCACAGGTTAAGCTAAATAATACACGATACGAACTCTCTAATTATTTATGGAATGAACAATCGTTACCAGTAAATGTGAAGGAAGAAGCAGTGCCAGATACTGTACAGTTTTTTTTATGGAAAGACCTAAAGCTTGATCAATTATTACAACAGATAGATGTAGAAGCACCAATCCTTAAAAGTTATGGCTATAAATTAAAAATATTGGCAATTGATAAAAAATTAAAATTTCAAAACTTATTACCTACCATAAACCTTAAAGCCAATTTGCTAAACAAAGGGTATAATGTATTGAATGGATTTAATATGCCCTTTTTGCAAAACAATTATAATTGGGGAATTGACATTAAAATTCCGTTGTTTATGAGAGAAGGCAGAGGAGAATTTAAAAAAGCACAATTAAAAATTGATGAAGTAAAATATGAGATTGACTTAAAAAAGCGAACATTAGAAAACAAGGTAAGCAGCTATTTTGCAGAAACACAATTGCTAAAAGAACAAATTGTATTGATGCAGCAGCTGGTAAATGGGTATAATAGTTTATTGCGGGCAGAAAATATTAGGTACCAAAATGGAGAAACGTCGTTGTTTTTGGTAAATAGCCGGGAAATGAAATATATTGAATCTACAGAAAAGCTGATCGGCTTAAGACAAAAATACCTAAAAGCATCTTTATCGGCAGAATGGGCAGCAGGCATACTTCGTTGATAATGAATTAATTACACAAAAAACCCGCCATTGGTGATGGCGGGTTAAGCAGTTGGTTGTGGTTAAAGACTTTACAGCCTATCTATTAAGACAGTCTTTTATCTATTTCGCTGCATAAACCGTTAAAAATTTCTTCAACAGTTCCCTCTCCTTTTAAATAAACCACTTTATTAAATTGTTGGTAGTAGTTGGCTACTACGGTTGTTTTATCTTTATATTCTGTAATACGTGCTCTGATGACTTGCTCGTTGGTATCATCACTTCTACCACTGGTAAGACCTCTATTTAATAAGCGTTTTACCAATTCTTCCTCTCCAACCTCCATGGCTAATACCACACCAATTTCGGTATTTTTAAGTTTAAGTAGTTTATCGAGTGCTTCACTTTGTGCAACAGTTCTCGGAAATCCATCAAATAAAAACCCCTTGGCTTCCGGATTAGCTTCCAAAGCAGAGCTAATCATACCGATAACTACTTCATCGGGTACCAATTGCCCTTTATCCATGATGCTTTTAGCCTCTAATCCCAGTGGGGTTTCACGAGAAATTTCACTTCTTAATAAATCACCGGTAGAAAGGTGTTTAAGGCCATAGGCTTCAATTAATTTTTCGCTTTGAGTGCCTTTGCCACTTCCGGGAGGTCCGAATAAAATAATATTAAACATTGTAGGGTTAACCTTGCTTGAGGAACAAATATAAGACGAGTCTGTTAAAAATCATTTAACAAATAGGCTAAAAGATTGAAAATACTTGATTTAAAATAGAATTGTATTATAATTTATAATAAAACTAAACTATTAGGCCTTGTTAACTGTAATTTTAAATGATCAATAAATTAAAAATAATTGCAACAACAACGAAGCAAATTCTTTGTGACCATAAAAACAATATATATGAAACAATTAATTTTTATTGTTTTAGCCGGTACAATCATTGTAGGATGTAATGCACAACCACCACAAAATAAAAGTAACTCAATGGAAAACAATAACATTAAAAAGAACGTACACTACTCTAAAACCGATACCAACGTTGTGAAGGTTAAGGAGGAAGAATGGAAACAACTGTTATCTCCAGAAGTGTATCATATAGCCCGCGAAAAAGGCACAGAACGTCCGTGGACAAGTAAATTTGAAGATTTTAAAGAGATAGGCACTTACCATTGTGCTGTATGTGGCAATGCGTTGTTTAAGAGCAACACCAAATTTGATAGTGGTTGTGGCTGGCCTAGTTTTTTTGATCCGATAGCCAAGGGATCATTGATATATTTACCAGATAATACACATGGTATGCGAAGAACCGAAGTACAATGCGGCAGGTGCAAATCGCATTTAGGACATGTATTTGAAGATGGACCTCCACCAACAGGCTTGCGTTATTGTATTAATGGGGTAGTATTGGACTTCGATAAATCTAAGGAATAATTATTTTATTAAAATCGGCTTTGCTACCATTAAAAACGTTTAAATCGACTTTAGACCGAATACCATCTACCCTGCCTCTATCTGCATGTTGCCAAAACTGCCAAGGTCTTCTAGTACGCGGACTATTGGGCTTAAAATAGTGGGCAACCCATAAGGGATATTCATTGAAAGCATCACCTAAATGGTCGGTATAAAAAGAAGAAAAAGTATAAATGATGGGTTTGCAGTGATAATGGTTTTCTAAAATAATTAAAAAGTCTTTCAACTTTTTTCTAAGTGCTTCAGGAGTATTGTTAAATAACTTTTCTACGTCTACCACCGGAGGTAGATCGCCCGAATGTAAATTAACAGTATTGCAGAAAAGTTTCGCCTGGCTTTGCACATCATCATTTGCAGTGAAATAATGGTAAGCACCTCTGGTGAGGTTTACTTCTTGTGCGTGTTGCCAATTGTAATGAAAATTTACATCAACAATGCCAGTACTTTCGGTGGCTTTTATAAAAACAAATTGAAGCTGAATGCCTTTAGAACGCATTTTCTGTACACGATTCCAATTGATGTTTTGTTGATACCTACTTACATCAATACCATGTAACGTATATTGTTTGGGCATTTCTACTCCATAATTGGTAATGCTGCCAGTATAACCTGGTTGATTGTAATAATATATCAATACGAATAGCAATACAAATGCCAACAACACACCCATTCCCCAAAGCAATAATTTATTATTCATTCAACATATACAATTAGCGGCGGCAAAGTTGCTTAAATTGTTTTGAATTTTTTATAAAAATACCTGGAAGCAAAAAGAGTAATAAAAAATCCTGCAATGGAAAGTACCATCACACTATTCGAAAAAAACGAAACCCAGTTTAATTGCACTTTAAATATTTCTTTACTCAACAAAACGCCAACACTACCAATATAGCCAAACGAGTCGGCTACATAAATTAAAAAACCAACATTGCCACTGTATTTAAAGCTGGCAATTAATCGCTCAAAATAAACTGCATTAAATGGAATGTACACCATGTATAACCCGATACCAACCAATATCATCCAAAGCATGGGCGATAAATGATTTTCTCTAAATAAATAAGTTGATAGGCCAGCAATAACAAATCCCATCAAAATAAGCACATGGCTAATCATCAGTGCTGTGAAATTATTTTTGATCAGTACCATACTACCAATTAGTACTAAAATAATTAATGTAATGGGTGTTTCGGAAGCAGAAAATAGAGCAGGCTTATTTAAAAAGCCCATTTCTTTCCACATGTCTGCACTAAAGTTATCGCGTATATCTCTGAAAATTGTGGCAAACATATATATCACCACAATGGCAATAATGCCGGGTAAAAAATTTTTAATAAAAGCGCCTCTTTCAGCGGCGCTCATTGGTGAACGATTCATACGCAAATCAATATCTCCTTGCGTTGGAGGTGGTATTTGTTCCATTAAAAAAACCAATACCAACAAAGGCAATGCAAAAACGAGTCCGGTTGTAAATGGTATCCAAAATTCCGATACCTTAAAATGTACCATTAACCACCCACCTACTGATTTTACAAACCCAGAAGAAAAAATAAAACTAACAGCCAGTGCGGCACCAATAAAATCGGTACTTTTTCTTCCTTCTATATAAGAAAAAACTACGCCCCATAACATTCCCAATGGAAAACCGTTGATTAATAAAAAAACAATATTATAGGGTGCCGGTACCAACGCAAATAATAGCCATGCAAGCCAAGCAATACCTACTAATAAAAAAATAATTTTATATCTATCGAATCGTTTTAGTTCAGCAATAAATTTAATTCCATAAAATTTTGCCATTAAATACCCCACCATCTGACTCAATACCAATAAGGTTTTATAACCCAATCCCCAAAAACTAATTCCATCAAAAGTGCAAACAGTAAAAGACTTTCTGAATCCAAAAATTAGTGTATAGGTAAAAAATGCTACGATGGCAGCATATAATCCAATTTTAAAACTACCCGTCTTGTTGTTGAAAGTAAAAATCATCCTTAAATATAAGCCACTCATCCTAAGAATTTGGTAATTGGTTAATAATTGCTGAATTTGAAGACGGATAAAAAATTCAAAATTCAACAATTTAAAAGTCAACAATCATTACAAGAAATGCGCCATAAACGAATATGCAATCCAAGCACAAAGATTTATCAGTCGATTTCAATGAACAATAAAAGTTAAAAAAACCATGAAAAAAAACCTCCTACTATTTATTAGTATGCTGAGTTTAGTTGTAGCGCAAGCACAACAAGTAGATTTGGCTAAGCATTTTAAAAGCTTAAAACCCAGAAATATTGGCCCTGCCGGTATGAGTGGGCGTGTAACATCAATAGATGCTGTATGGACAAATCCCAATATTATTTATTTGGGAACAGCTAGTGGTGGTGTATGGAAAACAGAAAATGGTGGTGGTAGTTGGAAACCTGTTTTTGATGAGCAACCCATACAAAATATTGGAGCCATAGCTATTACACAAAGTAACCCAAATATTGTTTGGGCTGGTACTGGAGAGGGTAATCCACGCAACTCGGTTAGTTTGGGTGAGGGAATGTATAAAAGTTTAGATGGCGGGAAAACATGGAAATGTGTGGGTTTACAAAAAACGCGCAACATACACCGCATCATCATCGATCCAAATAATTCAGATGTGGTATATGCGGGTGTAATGGGCAACCCATTTGCCGAACATGCCGAAAGAGGGGTATATAAAACAACCGATGGGGGCGAAACATGGAAATTAATGTTACATACCAACGACACTTCGGGTGTAGGGGATATGGTAATGGATCCTTCCAACCCCAACAAGCTATTTGTAAATATGTATCAACACAAAAGAACACCTTGGAGTTTAAAAGGAGGCGGTTCGGGTAGCGGTTTTTATGTTACGTATGATGCAGGAAAAACATTTAAAAAGTTAGGTAAGGAAGATGGTTTGCCCGATGGTGAATATGGAAGAATTGGTATCAGCATCAGCAGAACAGATCCTAATAAAGTATATGCATTGGTAGAAGCCACTAAAAACGGGTTGTACAGAAGCGAAGATGGTGGTGTTAAATGGGAATTGGTAAACAGTGACCCGACAGTGGTAACCAACCGCGCTTTTTATTTTCAGGATATAGCAGTAGACACTAAAAACGAAAACAGATTATACAACATCAATCAGATGGTGAATGTGAGTGAAGATGGTGGTAAAACCTTTAAATCGGTACTGCCTTATAGCGGCATCCATCCCGATCACCATGCTTGGTGGATTCATCCCTACGATGCAAACTTTATCATCGATGGAAATGATGGAGGTATTGGTATCTCCCGCGACCGCGGTAAAACCTGGGAGTTTGATGAGAAGTTACCACTGGGTCAGTTTTATCACATCAATGTAGACAATCAAATACCTTACAATGTAATGGGTGGCTTACAAGACAATGGAAGTTGGCATGGCCCGGCATATGTATGGATTCAAAGCGGTATAAGAAATGCATATTGGCAAGGGGTAAATGGAGGAGATGGATTTGATGTAGTACCTGATCCGGAAGACCCAAATTGGGTATATTCTATGAGCCAGGGTGGCGCAGTTACCCGATACAATATGGCTACTGGCGATGAATGGAATATCAGACCACCAAGGCCAGATGCACAAACAAAACAAAGATTTAACTGGAATGCAGCTATTGCACTCGATCCTTTCGACAAATCCACTGTATATTATGGAAGTCAGTTTGTTAATAAAAGCACCAATAAAGGAATAGCATGGGAAGTTATTTCACCCGATTTAACTACTAATGATTCGGCTAAAATAGACCAAAGCAAAAACGGAGGAATATCGGTAGATATAACTGGCGCAGAAAATCATTGTACCATCATTGCTATTGAACCCTCCACCAAAGAAAAAGGGGTAATATGGGTAGGAACCGATGATGGAAATGTACAGTTAACCAGAGATGGCGGAAAAACATGGACCAACTTCCGTGGTAAAATACCCGGAATGCCTATAGGAGCATGGGTTCCACAAATAAGGGCTTCAAAACATAATGCTGCAGAAGCCTTTGTAGTGGTGAATGATTACAGAAGAGGAGATGGTAAGCCATATATATTCCGTACGGCAGATTATGGCAAAACATGGTCTCGTTTAGTAGATGATAAAAAAGTTACCGGTTATGCTTTATGTATGATACAAGATCCGGCTGAACCCAATTTATTATTTGTAGGAACAGAACAGGGTTTATGGGTGAGTTTAGACAATGGCACTAGTTTTCAGCAATTTAAAAATGAATATCCATCGGTATCTACTTACGATTTAGCCATTCAAGAAAGAGAAGCCGATTTAGTAATTGCCACTTTTGGAAGGGCTTTATGGATTTTAGATGACATTCGACCATTGCGTAAATTGGCTGCCAATAAAGGCGTGGTTTTCTCACAAAAACTAACCGCCTTTGATGCACCACCAGCCTATCAGGCAAAAACTAAAAACGCCATGGGTATAGAATACAGTACTTATGGAACCTATGAAGGAGAAAATAGAAAAAGAGGCGCAGCATTGAGTTTCTTTGTAAATAAAACAAGTGTAGATACAGGAAAAAACAAATTGGCCGATTCATTGCAGGTAAGCATTTTTAACAGCAACAATGAACAAGTGCGCAGTTTGAAAATAAAAGCAGATACAGGTTTCAATAGATTTTATTGGGGTATGGAAGGTAAGGGTATACGCCAGCCGGCAGGAGGTGGAAGAGGTAGAAGAGGCGGTGCCAATAGTGCTGCAGAGCCAGGCGGTTTACCAGTAGATCCAGGTTCATATAAAGTAGTATTGAGTGCCGATAAAATGGGCAAAGACAGTATATGGGTAGTAGTAAATGATGATCCAAAAGCGCCCACCTCAAAAGAAGT
>CANGCK010000076.1 GCA_947452295.1 Sphingobacteriia bacterium | reverse complement strand
ATGGCATAAAATGGGCGTAATTCTTTGTCAATACCTACGCTGATCCTTGCCCCAAATGCAATACCTCTCCCGGTAGCAAAAGATTCGAGGTAACTGCTGATGTCGGTATTGCGATCGCCTAAAATGCTGCTCACTTCCGCAGGAGGTAGAGGCATAGGTTCTGTTTTGGTACCCACCATAAAATAACTTTGCGACTGGGCAATACCTGCGAGATCTATACCAATTGGTTTAGAGGGTCTACCTAAATACAAATACCAATCATTGGGATCAAAATGAATAACCGCCTCCCCTATCATTCCATTGTCGATACCCTTTAATATTCCATAGATATTGAGATAGGCAGATAAATTTGCATGAAACACGCTATTCACAAAATCGTAATTGACTTGCATTTTAGCATAGAACTGCTCCCCTTCAATCTTCTCGCCTTCCGGAATTTTGTCGACTTTTAATGTTTGTTTGAACACAGAAATGTTCGGATCAAATTTTTTAGCCGGTGTCAATAAATATGCAACACCAGTAAACTGAATAAATTTCAATCCATTGTTTTTGTTAAAGGCCAATTCTAACAATAAGTTAGCATTGAGCACTTTTTTAGATTTATCTGAAAACTGTAACCCACCCATAAAATGCATACCGGCTTCAGGATCTGGAATAAAACCGGAAGATAAAATAGCAGCGTCTTTTTGTGTTGCTGAATTATTAGCCGTACCATCAATTGTAAACAAACTTAAATCAGGTTTAGCAGAAGGATTACCCGGCTTAGACATTCTATAAGAAACACCTCCAATAATACCATTTATTTGTGTACCCATTAAAAAAGGGATCCCTTTAGAGGGTGCATATACATCCAAATGAAAAAATCGAAAATCTTTAGTACTACCGAAAATTGCGTTGATGTTTACTTTATCAGAAAGAACCGGCATTTTCATACTCAGTTTGCCGGAAAATTCTTCTTGATAATCGTTTTTAATGTACCCAATTACCCCCTCAATACTAAAAGCACCTAATGATACATTTACTCCAATTTTATTTACGGCGATACCATCCGTTTGAAATTTGTGTTTTGTATGATATGCGCCTTTCACATCTTGCACTAGTTCTTCTGTAACTGATGCTTTTAATGTACAACCCAATGTTACCCCACCACCTTTATCGGAACTATTCATCAAGGCCATTTTAGCATCGAACACCAGACCCATTTTCTCATTATTGATGTTTAGTCCGATATTCTCAAACGATAAAGAAAAATTTCCAAACTTAGCTGCTTTAGCACTTCCCAAATCGAACTTCCCTCCTAATAAATAAGGTGCTTTACTAGAGATGGTTAACTGTTCAAATTTCACATCGCCAGATTTAAATGCAGCAAGATCTGCTCTTATTATTCCATTTAAAGAAGCAGCCCCTTCAAATTCACCATTCACTTTATTCAACACAAAAGAAGAATTTTTGGCGAGTACAATTTCGCCACCAAAAGGGTTACGGAATACTTTATTTTCTCCCAATGCTAAGAAGAAACGATAATCCCATTGATGTTGTTCATTCTCTTTCACCTCAGCAGCATACATCAAGGAGTCTGTATTCAAAAAAGGAACATTCATCCTTCCGGCTAATTTCCCTTTAGTTAGTTTACTTTGAATGATTTCAATTTCAATATCATCAATAGAAATTGGCCAAGGCAGTGTATTATCTTTTAGAGAGAGTACATTTTCAGCAGCTATTCTACCGCTCACCCCTTGTTCATCAATTAATAAATCGTTGGCCAGTAGCGTAATTCTGCCATTTTTACCGGAGAAGTACGCAGGCAAGGTTACGGTAGATTCTTTAATATAAAAACCTTTCCATAGATTTAAATCGCTTCCATATTGTTGTTGATAAATTTTAGGGAAGACCGCACTTTTAGGATTTTCTTTATCACTAAAATCCGCAGTAAGTTGCGCTACTTTAAAAGATAACTCGTTGTTTTGCGCTAGAGTAAAAGGGGTAATACCCGCTGTAATCATAAAATTAGCAGGATCTGAAAAACTAACTTCAAAATCGGCTTGAACTGCTTGAATATTTCTACTCGATGAATCGGGAACAATTAAACTTTTATCGAAAAGAAAAAAACCTTTCAGGTGAATATTCTTCAGTCCATCACATCCCCATTCAATGTAAGTGCTGCCATCTGCCGGTAATACCAACTGTATTTTACTGGTTACGTTTTCTTGAATAGGCGTTATTAATGTAAGCCTGCTTTGACTAGCATAACCAATGCCACCAGGATTAAAGGAAATGTCCATTCCTTTAAATAAAATAGGATTCTTAAGTATTGGAAGTGTTAATTCTGCAACCATACCGAGTAAGCCCCCACGGCCAGTAACTATAGAATTATCCACTGCAAGAATAGCCCCGGATGATTTAGTGCCAAATTTTATACCTACAGGTAAAACAGAAGCATCTAAAGCGCTTGTTGAGGAGATAAATTTATTATTATCCTTTACTTTTTTCAGCAAAGACTTAGCAAATAATTGTGCTTGAGCGTCATCATTACTTGCATTGGTAAATTGCGCAAAACTGAATGTTGCATTTATTCCGAATACAAAAATTAAAAATATTTGTTTTAACTCCTTCATTCTATTATTGCTACAATAAAAAAGGCATTAATTGCAAAAAGCAAATTAATTCACCTTATACATTGTAGGATTGATTTTAATCAATTACAACAAGCTTTGTTGAAACGTGATGCAATTGGCATGTTTACAATAATGGAATTTCTCAGGAAAGAGGATGATAAAACATTGTGCTAATTATAGCACGTAACTATTTAATCATTATCTTTTTCAAAAATAAAAGAGAAGGAAATAATGTATATAGGTATTTATACCTAAAAAAGGATGTTTTTTAACGGTAACTGTAGATAGTTACTATGTGTAGAAAATTACTTTTCGCTTGGATTTTGCTTACCTGCTAATAATTTCTCTAAAGCGGTTTCTAGTCTTCGCTGACGAGTTTCTACTTTTTTAGCCCCCTCAATCCAGGTTACATATTCTTTTTGATTGGTAAACGAAAGTGAAGCAAAGAAATCTTTCGCTTCTTCGTGGGTAGTAAATAAATGTTCTAATTCTACCGGAGCTTTTACCAGCCTCTTTTCAAAATCAATTCCATTAATTTCAACAGGTTTAGATTCTGCAAAACTTCTGTCTTTATTAGGTATCTGATCAAGCTTTTTAAAACGCATTGCGCTCCATACATGATCTAATGCAACCTGACGAACGCATTCATACCCTTTTTGGGTTAAACATTCCCAGCTGCAATCACGGTTTAAATCGCTTGCGATTTTACTAGTTGCCTTTGGGTAAGCTACCCAAAGTTTACTTTCGTCATTTAAAGCAGGAAACACTTCATTTAATACATTGTTCAACTGTTGTTGACTTAAAGCAAATACCAATGCAAAATCTAACTTTCTGCTTTTTAACAGTGGGGTTACATTTTTAGCATAAGTAAGCTTTACAAAGAGTTTTTCAATTGAAGAAGGTAATCCCTGAATAAGTAGATTCTTCTCATCCTTTAACTGAAGTTTCTCGAGCACAGATAAATTAGACATGCCTTAAAGGAAGTTTGTTAAGCAATTAAGTTTGCAAAGTTAAAAAATTGTTACGGCTTTTGGTAATAATTTTTAACCATTTCGTCCATTATCTTTTGCAATTCGGCAATTCTAACCTCATCACTAGGGTGTGTACTGAATAAACTAGGTGTTTTTCCACCACCAGAAGCAGCAGACATACGTTGCCAAAAGCCAATTGCTTTCCTAGGGTCATAACCTGCCAACGAAGAAAACATCAATCCAAAATGATCCGCTTCTAACTCATGTTTTCGGCTAAATGCAGGCATTGCTATGCTAGAACCAATACCATAAGCGGTATTAAAAATCTCTTGGGTTTGAGCTGGCTTGGCAGATAAAGCAGCAGAAATGCCCAAACCTAACCCTTGTTGAACCATATTTTGGCTCATACGTTCGCTACCATGCCTAGCTAACGCATGAGCGATTTCGTGCCCCATTACTACTGCAAGAGATGCATCGTCCTGGGTTACAGGCAATAAACCAGTATACACTACAATTTTTCCGCCTGGCATACACCACGCATTCATTTCTTTGTTATCAACTAAATTAACTTCCCATTGATATCCTTGCAATTCGGATGAAAGACCTTTATTGGTATAATATTTTGTAATAGCAGCAATAATTCTGTTGCCTACTTTTTTCACCATTTCCGCATCTTTTGTGCCTACTCCAGCTACTTTATTAGTTGTTAAGAATGTTTTATATTGCCCAGCAGCTAAGGATTGTACTTCAGACTCTGAAACCAACGCCAACTGTTGGCGACCGGTAATGGCATTACGTTGGCAACCAAAAAACACCATTAAAGAACAAAAAACCAGACTTGTTAATAGTAAATTTTTCATATAATTATTCTGAATTTTCAAAAGTAATGCACCAATAACGATACTATGTTCACATCCAACGTAAGTATATGCTACATGACTTGATTTTGCTACATAAATAAATTACTAATTAAAAGAGATGCTTTAGTTATTTTTTCTCTTTTTTCGGTCACGATGTTTAAACAGGGGGATTTTGCTCTCGGTACCTTTGATGATTCTGGAAATGTTTTTTTGGTGTGTTAATACCACCATTAATGCAACTAATACTGCAAATATTCTATACAGTGTTTCTTTTTCATTGAAAATAAAAAGAATAAATACCATAAAAGAAATTCCGGCCAATATTGAACTTAATGATACAAATCTTGTTAAATATAAAACTATAAGAAAAACGCCTATGCAGCATAATGCAACCAATGGTTGAATAGCTACCGCCATTCCCAAAAGGGTTGCGACACCTTTTCCACCTCTAAAATTTGCCCAAATAGGGAAAATATGACCAAATACAGATGCTAATCCCAGACCAATCATGAAATTGGTCCGATCCCACTCGTCTGTTAAATAATAAGGCAATAAAATATATAAAGAAGTGGCAATTACCCCTTTTAAGACATCAATAGCCATTACAAATGTTCCCCATTTAGCGCCTAAAACTCTAAATGTATTGGTAGCACCTGCATTACCAGAACCATATTCCCGTATATCAATATTAAAAAAATATTTACTAACCCATACAGCAGTAGGAATTGAACCGATAAGGTACGCTAGGATTATTAGAAGGGCTTCGTTCATTTTAATAAAAATGTATTACAAATATAAGATTTAGCAATTAAAATAATAATTATTTAACATTCGGTTTGTGCTATTTTGTTAAATAAATAGCAATCCAGCCGTCTTTTACTGCAGTTTTTACAAAATGAAGCCCCAACAATTCGCAGGCTGTAACCATATCAACTTCATCACTTTGCAACAAACCGCTTAATATTAAAGTACCTTTTGGTTGTAGTACAGTGGCTAATTGAGGGAGGTTTGCTTCTAGTATGTGTCGGTTAATATTGGCAATTACTATATCAAAGCGCCATTGGTCATTAACAGCATCAACTTTTTGTATATTAATGTTTTTGCATTGGTTAATTAAAGTATTTTCAGTAGCATTTTCAATGCACCAATCGTCGTTATCAACGGCCAATATATTTGTAGCGCCTAATTTTTCGGCCAAAATGGCTAAAATGCCCGTTCCGGTACCAAAATCAAAAACGGATTTGTTAATAAAGTTAATGGAACGCATTAATTGCATCACGGTGTATGTGGTTGCATGGTGACCTGTGCCAAAACTCATTTTTGGGGTAATCACTAATTCATGGGTAACCCCATGAATCGTTTCATGAAATGAAGCTCTAATGCCAACAAAATCATCAACTTGAACCGGACTAAAATTGGCCTCCCAAATAGTGTTCCAATTTTCGTGTTTAATTGTTGATAATGAATAATTTAAGTTGTATTTATTCAATAAATGCTTCAAATCTTCTTCTGGCAATTCACGTTCTTTACAATACGCTTTTAATACGTTTTCTTCTTCGAGAAATCCATCGAATCCTATTTCTGATAATTCTGCAATTGCCAATGCAGTTGTTACTTCATCAATCGACGTTATTTCTAATTGTATATAATTGTCCATAGTATAGTTAGTATAAAAAAAATGGCCCGTACAATACGGACCATTCTATAACGAATTATGAATAGGTATTATTATCCATTGTTAGGTTGATCGTCTTTAGGTTTATTTTCCGGACGAGGCATCAATATTTTTCTACTCAATTTAAATTTACCTGTTTTAGGATCTAATCCAACCAGTTTAACTTTTACCATATCGCCTTCTTTAAATAAACCTTCCATGGTTTCAAGTCGGCTCCAGCTAATTTCGCTGATATGCAATAATCCTTGTTTACCAGGCATGAATTCTATGAAAGCACCAAATTCCTTAATTCCTTTAACAGGTCCTTCATACACATCGCCAACTTGAGGAACTGCCGTAATTCCACGAACCCAATTAACAGCTTTGTCGAGGCTTTCTTTATTGGCAGAAAAGATACTTACTTCACCCACATTTCCTACTTCTTCAATATTCACTGTAGCACCTGTTTCGCGCTGGATTTCTTGAATTACTTTACCTCCTGGTCCGATTACAGCACCAATAAATTCTTTATCAATGAATAATTTTACCATACGAGGTGCATGAGGCTTCACATCGGCACGAGGAGCATCAATGCATTGGTACATTGCATCTAAAATATGCAAACGACCTTTTCTGGCTTGATCTAATGCTTCCATCATCACCGCCATACTTAAGCCATCTACTTTAATATCCATTTGAACACCACAGATACCCTCTTTAGTACCGGTTACTTTAAAATCCATATCACCTAAATGATCTTCATCGCCAAGGATATCTGTCAATATAGCGTATTTACCATCTTCCCTAGAAATCAACCCCATTGCAACACCACTAACGTGTTTTGCTACAGGCACACCTGCATCCATTAATGCCAAAGAGCCAGCACAAACAGTAGCCATGGAAGATGAACCATTGCTTTCTAAAATATCACTTACTACACGAACAGTATATGCATAATCATTACCTGGCATCATTTGTTTTAATGAACGTTGGGCTAGATTACCATGACCCACCTCTCTTCTACCAACACCACGCATCATTTTTACTTCACCTGTTGAGAACGGAGGGAAATTGTAATGAAGGAAGAATTTGCTGTAGTCTGATTTAGCAGCAGTCTCTGCCAATAGTTCATCTAATTTGGTACCAAAAGTAACAGTAGTTAATGATTGCGTTTCGCCTCTGGTAAACAAAGCAGATCCATGAGGTGTAGGAAGTGGTTCTACTTCCATGGCCAATGGTCTAACTTCATCTAATTTACGACCGTCTAAACGAACACGGTCTTCCAAAATCATATTTCTAACTACTTCCCATTTAAGGTCTTCATAGTATTTTTTAGCCAACTTTTTTTCTAAGTCGGTAATTTCCTCGCCTAAGCTTACTATCAACTCGTCTTTTAGCGCGCTATAAGCATCAGTACGTTCATGTTTAGCCGATCCTTTGCGAGATATTTCGTAAACGCGATCTTTAGCAAAAGCATATACTTTTTCTTTAATAGCTTCGTTTTGCTCTGGCTTTTTATAATCTCTTTTAGCGGTTACACCAGCTTTTGCCCTTAAATCGGCCTGTGCTTTAATTTGAATTCGAATAGCATCATGCGCTATTTCTAAGGCTTTTACTAAATCTGCTTCAGCGCATTCTTTGGCTTCCCCTTCAACCATCATTAGGTTCTTGTCGGTTGCAGCTATCAAAAACTCTAAATCAGATTCTGCTAATTGAGACCGCGTTGGATTTACAATAAACTCGCCATTGATACGAGCAATTCTAACTTCACTTATGATTTCTTTTATAGGAATATCTGAAACGGCTAATGCTGCAGAAGCAGCTAAACAAGCCAATGCATCGGGCATGATATCATTATCGCTCGAAACAAGGCTAACCAATACCTGTACATCACATAAATAATCTTCTGGAAATAATGGACGTAAAGCGCGGTCAATTAAACGACTAGTTAAAATTTCGTAATCGTTTAAACGTGCTTCTCTCTTGAAAAAAGAACCGGGTATGCGACCAGCTGAGGCAAATTTTTCTTGATAATCTACACTTAAAGGGAAAAAATCTTGCCCTTCTTTAGGATCTTTATTAGCTACAACAGTAGCCATTATTACGCAGTTACCCTGCTGGACAGTAACGGCACCATCGGCTTGACGAGCCAATTTGCCGGTACCCAATGTAACCTGGCGATTACCGCCAAGGTCAAAGCTTACACTTATAGGTTGTGTTAACATAATGTTTTGTGGTTGACGAGGTGTATCGAATAATTGAAAGAGATAGGATAAAACAACTATTCCCAACTACATTAAATGCAAGTTGGGAATGGTTTTATAACATTTCTGAAAAATTACTTTCTCAGACCTAATTTCTCAATTAATGCGCGATAACCAGTTAAGTTATGCTTTTGCATATAAGTTAATAAACGCTTACGCTGACCAACCATTTGCATTAAACCACGTTGAGTTGAATGGTCTTTTTTATTGGCTTGTAAATGCTTAGAAATGTGTGCAATACGCTCTGTTAATATCGCAACTTGTGCTTCAATTGAACCTGTATTGGTTGCTTTTCCACCGAATTCAGCAAAAATGCTGGCTTTTTTTTCTGTTGTTAAGTAAGGCATCTTAATTTTTTTTGACTCCTGAATGGATTCTTTCTTTTTTTTATCGCGGCAAAAGTACACTTTTTAGTGGAAAAAATTCATTTTTATTGATTTTTTTGAGGAGAAGAATCTGTTTTAGTCCATCTATCTCACATATTTTTTCTGATTACAATAAATATATACTGATACAAGCAGCAAAATGCATGATTTCGTGTCTAATTTACAGACCAACTTTTCTTTTCATCTCTATTTATTTCAAATGTTTGCTGTAACCATTTTGGGAAATAACTCTGCCATACCTGCTTACGACAGGCATCCTACTGCGCAGATTATTACCATTAATGACCAATTACTACTCATTGATTGTGGGGAAGGTACGCAAATGCAGCTGTCAAAATACAAGATTAAACGGGGTAAACTCAATCATATTTTTATTTCTCATTTGCATGGCGATCATTATTTTGGACTAATTGGACTAGTAACAAGTATGGGTTTATTGGGGAGAGAACAGCCGTTACACATTTATGGGCCTGCAGGTTTAGAAGCGATCATTCAAATTCAATTAAAAGTTGCCGACACTCATTTGCCATTTGAGCTATTATTCCATCCAATAACAAAAGAAGAAGTAATTGTTGACTTGCCGAAATTTTCAGTAAAATGCTTTGCTACACAACATCGTATACCTTGCTGGGGATTTATTATTAAAGAGAAAAAATCGCCTCGGAAAATTAGTAAAGAAAATGTATTGAAATTTGAAATACCTGCGGCCTATTACAAAGAATTAAAAGAAGGGAAAGATTATACAACAAAAGAAGGTGTGGTAATTTTTAACGAACAAGTTACTATACCAAATTCAGTTAATAGAAGTTATGCATTTTGCGCTGACACCATTTATGATGAACGATTAGCAGAAGTAGCTAAAGATGTTTCATTACTATACCACGAAGCAACTTACCTGCATGCTCTAGAAGACCGTGCTGCTGCGAGATTTCACTCAACTACTGTGCAAGCTGCCACTATTGCAAAAATGGCCAATGCACATCAATTACTTTTAGGGCATTTTAGTAGTAAATACGAAGACCTACGTGATTTCTTATCTGAGGCCAAAGCTGTTTTCCCTAAAACATATTTGGCAATAGAAGGAGTTACTTTTTTAATTCAAAAATGACATTAAATAAATAGTTAAAATACAGTAGACTTTAGTACTTATAAAATATAAACCCATCAACATTGATGGGTTTATATTTTATAGCTGTTATCTAACAACGGTTA
This sequence comes from Sphingobacteriia bacterium, assembly GCA_947452295.1. Classification (GTDB taxonomy): domain Bacteria; phylum Bacteroidota; class Bacteroidia; order Chitinophagales; family Chitinophagaceae; genus Sediminibacterium. Next base: position 1,074 of record CANGCK010000076.1, on the reverse strand, counting down.
ATGTACCTGCAAGTTTTATAGACTCGCCGCTAGCAAAAGTAACTGTTACTACATAATAGTATGTTCCAGGAACAACATAATCCCCTAAAGCATTTTTCACGCCTCTTCCATCCCACCTATTATCATAATCATCACTTGTGAATACTGGATTACCCCAACGATTAATTACAGACAATCTAACCTTACTATCTATTGGATGTGTAATTACAAAATAATCATCTTTTCCATCATTATTTGGAGAAAACCCTCCAGGTATAATTACATCTGCTGCAGGTATTACAAATAGAGTAGCATCTCTATTGGTAATACCAGAGGTATCTGCCGGATTAATATTTGGATCGTCTGACGATTGAGTAATATTACCAAATGGAGATTTAGCATCCAATTTAGCAACGTTAGAGAATTGTCCACCTGTTGCTCCTGGAGTAACTTCTACTGACAAAAGAATTGAATCGGATTTGCCTGCACCAAGTGTTGACGACAATGTTACCAAATCTATCACACCACTTCCGTTGTACAAGTCATTTTTTATTAGTGTTCCAGTTGCAGTTAAATCCATCTCTTTATATGCAGTTGCACTACCAAATACTTTGTCTAAATCGTCTTGTATAATTATACTATCAATAGCAAACGCCATTCGATTAATCGCTTTGATTTTAAATCTCACCATATAATTACCATCTGCCAATGAAGTAATTGCATCAACAGTTTTAACTAAATCTACCTTTTTTATAGGCGTGATTTCTATCGGTACAATCGTTGTATCGCATACCCCATTGTTGCATACAATGATACATGCTGTATCTTTTCCAACATAGTTTGGTACAGGGGTATAGGTAAAGCAACCCGTAATTGCATCTACTGAAATTGTACCATGACTGGTTGTACTTGAGCCACTACATGTTGTAATGGTAGCGCCCGCCCCCATATCTGTTATGGTTGGATTACATACTTTTATCGGTTGACCTTCTGGGGTTACCAATGGCAATGTATCTTTCTTAGGCGTTACATTAATAGGTACAATCGTTGTATCGCATACGCCATTGTTGCAAACAATGATACATGCTGTATCTT
>CANGCK010000075.1 GCA_947452295.1 Sphingobacteriia bacterium | reverse complement strand
GGTTAATAATACTATAATAAGTAATAAACGCATAATTAAAGTATAGCCAATTAATTAAAAGTAGTTAGTTGATGCTTTGAATTTTCTCGTTTTTTTAAAGCAAGCCTAAGAACTTCATGAAACAGGTATTTTAACCGATGAAACAATAAAATCAGTGTTAATTGGTGATTGATTTTTAGTATAGACATATCAAAAAAATGCTAAAAGCGGCAGTTTACTGCTTTGGTTTTTCAGTTAATAGATACTGCCAAAACTAATATGCTTGAATTAGAAAGCCATAAAACCAAACAATAAATAACATATTAAATTAATGTAAATAATATTGTTATTCAACTACATAGTTCTACTTTAATCTTTTTGATATTCTATTTTGATATGCATGATTGGTATCGGATATTAATTGATGGTGAGGGGTAATTTGGTGGGGAGTTTAAAGCGGTTGTTTAGGGCGTTTATTTTGAGAAACCAGTACAAGTAGATACAATTTTAAGGGTGGGCGTTTGGTGAGGTAGTAATTCATATTGTGTCATTAAATGACACAATATGTAAAAGGTATAAGCCGCTGGACAAAAAATAACGAAATCAATATATAAGTGTCGAACTGTAAAAAACCATGAGAACCATAAAACAGATACCAATACTAATACTTGGATTTATATTTTCCGCATTTAGTTTTAAAAACAATATAAACTATCAAACAGAATGTGTAACTGTTGAAACTGATGGATATATAGTTTTAAAAATATGGGATGTAAGAAAAGGCGCTAAATATAAACCTGAACAAGCTCGAAAAGACGCTATTCACGCTATTATGTACTCTGGTATATCCGGGTCGGGTAATTGTATTACTCAAATTCCAATTTTAAACACCGCTGCTGAATTAGAGAAATTTAAATTGATTGAACAAGACTTTTTTTCAAAAAAAGGCAACTGGACTTATTTCACCAGAAGTTCAACTACAGAAACAACTATACCCAATCAGCTAGGCAATAAAAATTGGAAAGTTTACCAAGTGTCAATTTCAAAAAATGAATTAAGAAAATATTTGGAAGATCAAAAAATTATCAAAGCATTAAACAGTGGCTTTTAATTTAAAAATAGCAGTATGCCCAATCAAATAAATTTAAAGAAATCTGATTTTCGATCTGAAATGAGAACAATTAAAACGCAACAAGGAAACTTCTTGGCTTTTAAGTTCAATGATGGAAATACGCTCCCTGAATTTCATGTTTATGCCGAAGTTCAAGCAAAAGAAGTAGCAAGAGAAATACTGAATGAAAAAGGAATTGCATTTGCAGAGAGTGAAAATACGAGAACGTTATGGAAACGTGTTTGGGATAATCTTTAATATTAGACTTATGAGAAAATATATGTTGCTAGTTGTGTTGATTTATTTTTTCAATTCAATAAATGCACAGGTAAAAAAACCAACGCTAATGATATTACCAAGTGACAACTGGTGTGAGCAGCGTTATTTTATGACGGAGTATAATAATCAGGGTACTAAACAAAAAGTCCCTAACTATAAGCAGGTATTTCAAGAAGATAGTGAAATTGGTCAGGTAATATCTAAAATTGGTTCATTAATGATTGATAGAGGGTTTCCTTTAAAAGATGCAGAGCAGGAAATTAAAGCTATTGAAACAAGAACCGCAGAAGATAATATGACAATAAGTGCTTCAAGTGGTTCGTCAATAGCAGAAAGTCCGTTAGACAAGTTAAAAAATAGGGCAAAGGCAGATATCATCATACAAATTTGGTGGAAAGTAAATAAAACTGAACAAGGAAAATCAGTTTCATTTATACTTGAAGCTTTTGATGCATATACCAGTAAAAGGATAGCTTCTTCTACTGGAAATGTTGCTCCCAATAATGCTGAAATTGTACCGGTACTATTGCAGCAGGCAATTCTTGCTAATATAGATCCATTTGTAGCTCAACTCCAATCTCATTTTGATGATATGTTTAATAATGGACGCGAAATAATCCTAACTATAAAAAAATGGAATAGTTGGGATAAAAATATGGAAACTGAAATTGAAGGTAAAGAAATCACAGATTATGTAAATGAATGGCTACAAAAGAATACAGTAAAAGGAAAATACAGCATGGCAGATGCAACTGAAAATATAATACGTTGTGATCAGGTACGAATTCCTTTATATGATGCAAGTAATAATGCAATTGATGCAAGGCAATTTGGGAAAGGATTACAAAAATACTTTAAAGCTGCACCTTTCAACTTTGAAGTAAAACTAATGACCAGAGGGCTTGGAGAAGCAATAATTGTGTTGGGAGAGAAATAATTAAAGAGAATATGAAAAAATTAGTACTAATATTATTAGTGTTGCTTATAGCAAATTCAGGAAACACACAAATTAAAGCAGATGATATTGGGATAATTGTGCTTAACAGTTATTTGCCCAATAGTATTAATTTACCAGAAGAAGCAAAGAATATACTTCTAAATAAGTTAACTCAAATTACTACTAATAATGGTATAGCTGGTAGCCAGATAAATCCACGATTTATAATAACAGCCAATATAAATGTTGGTACTAAAGATATAATTGCCGGTCCTCCTCAAATGATTGCACAAAATATAGATGTTATATTGTTTATTGGAGATGCCATTGACAATGTTATATTCTCCAATACAACACTTAGTTTAAAAGGGGTAGGAACGAATGAAAATAAGGCATTTATTGATGCTATAAAAAATATCAATCCCAAAAGTAAAGCTGTAATGAGTCTATTAGAAGAAGGGAAAAACAAAATCATCAACTATTACAATGCACAATGTGATTATATTTTAACAGAAGCAAGTACTTTGGCAAAGCAGGTAAAATTTGATGAAGCTATTTATAACCTATCAGTTATTCCAAAAGTTTGTAAGGATTGTTCTAATAAAGCATCTACACTGATCGAAAGCATATATCAGCAGAAAATAAACTCTATTTGCATAGAAAAATATAATCAGGCCAAAATAATTTGGGCAGGTGTGCAAAATATAAGTACAGCAGCTACAGCATTGAATACATTAACAGGAATAAATCCCAATGCATCTTGCAATACTGATATACAGGTTTTAATTAAAGAAATCAATAGCAAACTAATTGCAGATGAAAAAGTACAGTTAGAATTAATCATGAAAAAATATAATGATAAAATTCGTTTAGAGGAAAAACAGATAGATGCAATTAAAGAAATAGCAGTTGAATTTGCTAAAAATCAACAAAAAAAGATTTTTAATAATAATAATATTTATTGGAGGTGAAAATGGGAAGAAAAAGAAAGGCATATAGTATAAATATAAGAGACGAAGTAATAAGGTTATATAAATCCAAAAGAAGTTTAAAACAGATAGAAATTGTTGTGTTTCAAAACTGGTACGATTCAAAAAATGGATGCTGTGAATATTGTGGCTTGAAATCTGAAGAATCATTGATTTTGTTTTATAAATACCCGGTTTCAACAAGAGGAGGTAGAAGAGGTAAAAGATTAGAATTGGATAGAATAAACCCAGCTATTAAAAACTACGGAGAGGATATTAACAATCTGGCACTTTCATGCTATTGGTGTAATAATGCGAAAACAAATTATTTTACTTATGAAGAATTTAAAGTGATAGGAGATAAAATAAAAGAAATTCAACAATACAGAATAAATAAAATAAACAGCCAGGATAGATTAACAAAATCAATTGAGGCTAATAATTTATAATCAAATATTTAGTGAGTAATGAATGCTAGATTTATCATATTAACAGTAACACCAGCAGGGCAACCAAAATCAAAACATTATACACTTCAGTTACAACAAGAAGACAAGTTAATATCCTTGAATTGTAACAGTTTAACTATCGATTTGGGAGAAAGATCTCTTAAGATCACCGATGCCCTAATTGCTTATAATAATCATGGCAGAATAACACATCCGGAACTACATCAATGGATAATTGAAAAAAATCTTAATAATACACCAGCTCGCAATCCTGCCAAACTAATATTTTCCATATTGGTTAAAAAAAACACTCATAGGCTCTTACTTTATCCATACCAGGCAAACTTATTATAATTCAAATCGAAATCCTACTTTATATCAAAAAGTTTATCAATTAATAACACCATCGTAATGAAAAAAATATTTTCTATTCTTATTGTTTTCTTTTTAATTGTATTTGGATATAAGGCAGATGCTCAGAAGATCAGTAAACTAGTAAAGGATGCCAATAGTTTTTATAAAGCGGAAAAATTTGACCAAGCTATAAAGGTTTGTGAAGTGATACTTTTAAACGATAGCGAAACGGCAGATGATATTAGTGCAAAAGCATCAGCAAATTGGTTGTTATGCTGGACATATAGGAATCTTAATTATCTTGGTAGAGATGCAAATAAAGCCTATCAGTATTTAAATAAAACTAGTGATTTATATAATCAGCTTTTTAGTAAATATCCTGACTTGCGTAAATATATGAGTAACCTAAGCGACGCAGTAAAAAAGGAGCAGACAATGATGCTAGACTTATTCCCTGGTGTAGCATCTGGTAATTATAAAAGTGCTGAACAATTGAAGGAAATCGAAAATACAATAATAGCTGAAATAAAATCAAATAAAGAAGAATCATCCGTATCTAAGTCAGTGCAAAATAATAACCTAACTGGAGATAGTGAGGCAACAAATAATATCAAAATACAATCAACCAATTCGGAAGAAGTAAAACCATCTGAGAATCAAAATAATATAGTCACACTTACCGTTGTAGGTGTTGGGAAAAATGTTGAAGAAGCAAGAATAAATGGCTTAAGAAGCGCTATAGAACAAGCTTTTGGAACTTTTATTTCGAGTAATACAACAATTTTAAATGACAAGTTGATTAATGATGAAATAGTGTCAGTTAATAATGGAAATATACAAAAATATGATATACTTAATGAAAATAAATTACCTGATGGTAACTACGCAACTACTTTAAAAACTATTGTTTCTGTTAGTAAATTGAAATCGTTTTGTATAGCTAAGGGAGTAAATGTTGAATTTAAAGGAGGGCTGTTTGCAATGAATATTGCTATGCAAGAACTAAATGAAAAAAGTGAGATCACTGCTTGGAATAATACTAAAATATTTATTGATGAAATAATTAATAAATGTGTAGATTATAGCCTAAGCATTACCGATCCTATCTTTATTAAAGATAGTATGTATAAAATACCAATCAAAATAAATATAAAAACTAATAATAACTTTTCGATTTTATCTGATTTATTAATTCAATTCATAAAATCTTCTTCAATGAGTTATGGGGAAGTTACTAAATACAAAGGTTTGAACAAAAAAGTCTATACTTTAATTGTAGATAATGATGAATATTTTTTTAGAAATGAAGTTGTGATAAGTGAAATTGTCAGATTACCTTGGAAATTATTAAGAAATTCAATTAGTAATTTTGTAATTACTAATAATTTAGGACAATATACAATAAAGCAATTGCTAGATTCGAACTTGTATGATTTAGATGTCAAAGACGAATTGAAAAATATAAAGGTTGTTATTCATGAAGACTTTAAAACTCCGTTACTTGAATTTTATTGTGGTTTTCCACATGGAGATCGTACTTCCGATGATGATGGTTTTTGTAATTTTAATTTTGAGGGTCCTAGTGAAGGACGATACACTTATTATATAATAAAAAGTAAAAAAGATAATGAATATCTAATGGGTAGTGATCCAAATCTTGTCCATTATACTCAATCTAAAAAAGAGTATTTTTTGTCATTAGATTATTCGTACTTGGGTAAATATCAAAATTTATTTGACGAAGACAGATTATTTGACGAAACATTTATCAAGCGCTTAGATGAAGCAATGGATAATAAAGGTAGAAAGTTTAAATTCAATTTCTTGTATATAAAAGAATTCATAACATTAATATTCAATGAATTAAGGTCAATTAGAGAAATAAAAGAAATTAATGAATATAAAATAAATCTTTTGAAAGATAGATAAAAATACAATCAAATATTTACAGCAATTATATTGATAGAAATTTTAAGCACATGATTTTTCTTTGATTCATTTTCATAATATAACGACTTGTTTTTAACAAGCTCAAAAAATGAATTCGATAATATTTTTAGTAATCCTTTGAATGTTAGTATCCAATTTTTATTGGATACTAACTAGTAATCATTCAGATATTTTTAAATAAACAATTAATACAATGAGAAGATTTGCAAGAACGTATGGCTCAGCTAATTATCCTGATAATTTTATTACATCTTGGAAATATCCAACAAGTCCTATTATGGATAATTTTGGAGTTTTTGTACCCAATGCGAATAAAACATTTGGATTGGAAGAGTTTAATTTTAATGATTTATTAATCAATGAGAAGATTGCTTATGTTCCCTGCTATGGAACAGGAAGATTTTATCCAAGACCAGCTGTGGAAGAACTAAGACTTGTTTATAAATTAAATAATAATTATTTCATGCACTATGCTACACTATTTAAAGTAAAAGCACTGATAGATAATGATATTCCAAATTTTAGAAAAATACTAAAACCATATTTGAATCATATCTATTATAGTAAAGAAACACAGAATTATTTTGGTTCTGACTTTCAACGATTTCAAAACATCATTAATTCAATGTATGGTTCTAATTTAATATCAGCCAATAATAATAGTTCTTCATTCTTAGTAAATGTTAGCTACGATAAAATTGAAATATTAAATAAACCAATTTCTTGTAAGTTAAATTCCAACTATGCGGCGCAATGGTATAATAATCTTGAATATCCCAGTAATTGAAGCTCATTAGTATCTGCATAATAAGAAAATATTATAATCGAGTTAGCGTTTTATAATTTATTCTCCTGCTAAAAGAAATATGATTATTGAATAGTAATCTTTTTAGATACATACAGAAGGTAACTCAAATTGTACTTCTAATTTCGTTGAAGTATTTAGGTTTTATATGATATAAAAATTATTAAAAAATATAAGTACAATATAATTAAATGAAATTTATAAAATTTATTATATCACTGGCTTTTTCATTCCATTTTTTTCAATTGTTTGCACAAGACAATGGCGGTGAGAAAGTTAGCATCGGCAACTTTGTTAAGCGTATGTATAATTTCCAACCTTTTGATGGAGTGAAATTGTTGCAAACAGAAGATGGATTAGATTATATGGTTTCTGTAGTGGCATTAGTAAAAGACCCCAACAGGGTATCAAATATTGAAAACAGGATTGCAAGTGTCAAAGCAAAAGCCTACGCTAATCAGTATGTAAATGGTTCGAATATAAGTTCTGAATTAATTATTATTTCTACATCAGCTGGTAAATACGATAGTTCAGTAAAAACAATTACTTCAAAAGAATTACTTAAAGAAACCTCAACTGGCTTTGTTGATGGTATGGAATTGTTAACAAATTTTGAAAGTAACGATGCAAAACAGATGGTATATGTTTATTATAAAGAAATCAAAAAGTATAAGTAGGAATATTTCTACATTCAAATATAAAAAACCTTAATAACTAATTCATATGAACAGAATTGAGTTTGAAAATATGATTGAAAAATTATTCGACCAAGCAAGACAAAATGGACTAAATTATAAAACTATAATTGCAGGGGACTTACATGAAAAAGTTGGTTGCTATCCCAGTCCAAATAATAGAATGCCAACCTGTTGTGATGTAATGAAGAAAAAAATGAAAGCAGGAGACGTAATTGTAGAATCACCGCCTAGTGGTTATGGTGCTTCTTTAAAAATAAAGTATAAATTATAGTAAATAGTTTATGATTAATAAGTATATAAAAATGCTAATCAATATTTAATCTAAAAAATCATGAGCTTATACAAAGCATTAAGAAATATTGTTCCTGATACATATAGTACATTCAAATACTTAACACGAAATAATGATTATCATTTCAGTGAATGGTCTGGTACTACTGAAAATCAAATCTATTTGTATTATTGGTTTTATGCAAAAGATAAAATTGGAAAAAATACAAAGAGGGTTGTTATACAGGAACTGGAATCCTTATTAAGTCATTGTATTCAAAATAATATCACTTTAGTCAATCGAAAATTATTTAAAAGTATTTGCCCTACAACTTATAGCAGTGGCCCTTGTGGCTATTGCGTATCTATAAGATTATTTGAATTTTTAGGAATTGCTAAATATCAGGGAAGCAATGGTTTTGAATTGATAGATAAAGAAAAGATCAAACAAATTTTGACATAATTATTTCTCCAACTCACTAATGTAGCCATTCATCATTATACAAATTCAAGGGGGATTAATGTATTTTTTTGGTGGCTACATTTTAAAAGCTATTTACCTTTCAATTTCCCTGTTTTATTTTTTCTGCTTGGTACCCATCTGTACTTTCTTTTCATCACCTACTAATTTCCGTTGTAGTTTCTTCACATCTTCTGCAGCAGATAAATTTTCCGGTACTATGCCGCTCTTGTTTAGCATATTGCTTACTGCCAGATTGTTGTCGATGTGTTCTTTTTCAATTTTGCTTTGCCCTTTCAGATCTTTGCTATGCAAATTTAACATAGTCATTTCAGCCGCTAAGTTTTTGGCTTTAATACTAATGGTTGGTAAAAAATCGGCAACACCCTTTCAAATTCTAATAGCCGTTGTTCAACTAACTCAGCTCTTCGGGTTTGCACGGCAAATTAGTTTTGGGCAAAGGCAATTTCCTGCTCTCCACTGTCACCAATTTGGGCAATCCGGTAGCAGGCATAGCGGGTTAAAAGAATGTCATCTATTTTATCAGCACCTTTAGGCATTGGTATCGTTTTACTGACGTCAGGAAAATAGCATTAGATTTTTTCTCCTGCATTTTTACAGGCATCTTTAATTTTTTTGCACCACTTTTTTTTCAATTTTTCCCCGTTTGCTACAACCTAATAAATCTTGCAATTCGGAGCTATGTTGTAAATAGCTGGTAAATATTTCTTTATAATCTTAAATACAGTGAAAAATTCAATAGTTATTTGTTTGAATTTAATAGAAAAGGTCTTTAAAATTTACTATCACTTTTTTATTTAAAGAATGTTAACAGCATGATATCCTATGTTATTCAATCAGTGTCATATACATGCAATATTATTTTAATGCAATAGTCTCGCTTAATTCTTTAATTATTTGCCGTTTATTTATAATTCATTACAACAATGATGTACCATTTTGTAAAATGGGACTTATTTAAAAAGATAATTTTAATCATTATAAGCCACTCCAAATATATTTGTATTAAATATTTTTTAAATTGAATAGATAAATACATCTGTTTCTAAATATTTTACAACATCTCTTATAATTGATTGTATATATATGTTATTTATTATTCAATTATTGTTACTTTTCTTTAAAACATATTACAGAAATGTTTTGTTGGTTCTATTACTGATTCCAATAATTTCAATTGCCAACAATAATGATGTAATTAATAAAACAAAGCGTTACATAAGCCATAAAAGTGTTTTAAATCAATATGATCCATTTAAATTTTATTTAAATGTTGCTCCGAAAACTGATAGTTTAATTTATGATGTTTATTCAGTTAACTATGGTGCTGGAACAATTACAAAGTGGCAAGTTGGAAAATCAATTGCCAACCAAAATCCAACAATATTTTTATCAGGGTTAAGTGGACCTGTTGGTATTGCCGTAAATATTAATGATGAATTATTTGTTACACAATTTGGTGGAAATGGTACAATTAAGAAATACAATACATCTGGAGTTTTAATTGCACAAATTTCTAATCTAGGATATAAACCTTATAGTATCAGATTTGATGTAAACAATATTTTATATGTTGCCGACTTAGATAATAATAAAATAAGAAGATATGATTTCAATTTAAATGTCTTGTCAGATTGGACAAATACTGCAGGATTACCAACAAGTGTACAATTTATTTCCAATGATCAATTTACGCCAAAAGATTTTGTACTTGTTTCAAATGCTGGAGATTTAAGTGGGCAAGATAATATACAAATGTTTAGTTTAAATGGAACATGTATTGATACTATTGGTTCTTACCCAACAATTGATGAAGCGCACGATGCCATAGTAGATACTGCCGGAAATATTTATGTTGCAAGTAGAAAAAATCAAAAGGTTGTAAAATACAATTCTGATGGCACACTCAACAATGGTAACTATATCACAGGATATGACCCTTACGCGATGTTGATTGACAATGATTATTTATATGTTGCAGCGCATAATTTAGGTACTATTCGCAAATATCAATTGTCAACAGGTAATTTCATTTATAGCTTTCCTGTAGGTAGTTTACCAACTTATATGGCAACAAATCCTAAATACTTATTGCCACCAAATTTTGATTATGATGGGGATGGTGTAACAAATGGAACTGAACTAATTGAAAACACAGATCCATTAGATCCATGTTCATTAATAGTATCTAGTAGAACCTTAACGGTAAGCGCAAACTGTTCAGCTTCAGAATACTATTATGCTGGTATTACATTAAACGATAGTTCGATTCAAGAAAACAATTTACCAAATGAATCTGTTGGTCTGTTTAATGTAGAGGGAAAATATAGCCTAGAGAACCATACTTATACTTTAGTATCTGGAGTTGGATCCACTGATAATTCTAGTTTTATCATAACTGATTCAACATTAAAAGCAAATACTATATTTAATTATGAATTAAAAAATACTTATAGTATTAGGGTACGTACAACAAATGCAAGTGGATTAACATACGATACGGTATTAGTAATTAAGATTATCAATCAAAACGAAGCACCTACGCAAATTAAAATTGCAGATAGTGCTATCAGCGAAAACAATCTGGTTGGCGATACAGTAGGAGTACTGAGCAGTGTTGATGTAGATGCAGGAGATACACATACTTACAGTTTAGTAAGTGGAGTAGGCGCTACGGATAACAATAATTTTACGATTAGTGGCGCAGCGCTCAAGGCTGGTCAGATATACGACTACGAAACAAAATCTACCTACTCCATAAGAGTACGAACAACAGATGCGGGTGGATTAACGTACGATACGGTATTGTTGATTAAGATTATCAATCAAAACGAAGCACCTACGCAAATTAAAATTGCAGATAGTGCTATCAGCGAAAACAATCTGGTGGGAGATACAGTAGGAATACT
>CANGCK010000074.1 GCA_947452295.1 Sphingobacteriia bacterium | reverse complement strand
TTATTAATTATGTTTTTAAAAATAAAATGCTACCCTTCATGAAATAGATAGGCAGTTTCATGAAATTTATATTTTTCTTAACAAATAAATACAGGTGATTTTGGGCGTTTTTAGTTGCTACCCGTGGCAGATTCTTGACCAACCTAAATCAATGATTTTCATCACTATAAAACACCTCACTTGGGTTGGAGGTTATGTTGTACAATTGCATACAATTTTTTACGATCCAAATGCCTTTTCACTTTTTACTTTTAAACTAAAAAAGGGCTGCTCACTTTACATGAACAACCCCATTGTCAATTGTCAATTGTCAATTATCAATTATCAATTATCCCCGCTCCAAAATATCCCTGCAACACTTTAGGTAACTCAATCCCCGCATCGGTTTGATTGTTCTCTAATAAACAAGCCACAATACGCGGTAAGGCCAATGAGCTACCGTTTAATGAATGTGCCAATTGTGTTTTACCATCGGCACCTTTAAAACGGCACTTCATTCTGTTGGTTTGAAAATTTTCGAAATTACTTACACTGCTCACTTCTAACCAACGCTCTTGTGCTGCACTGTACACTTCAAAATCATAGGTGATGGCGCTGGCAAAGCCCATATCTCCTCCACATAAACGCAATATTCTGTAAGGCAATTCTAACGACTGCAATAATTTTTCTACATGCGCTACCATCTCCTCCAAAACTGCATAGCTCTTTTCAGGATGCACAATTTGTATGATCTCTACTTTCTCAAACTGGTGCAAGCGATTCAATCCTCGAACATCTTTTCCATAACTGCCTGCCTCTCTTCTAAAACAAGGAGAATAGGCCGTCATTTTTACCGGCAGCTCTTCTTCTTTTAAAATGGTATCGCGGTACACATTGGTAACGGGTACTTCGGCGGTAGGTATTAAATAAAAATCGTCTTCGGTGGCGTGGTACATCTGCCCTTCTTTGTCGGGTAGTTGTCCGGTAGCATAGGCCGATGCTGCATTTACCATAAAGGGTGGCAAATATTCGGTGTAGCCGGCTGCTGTGTTAAAGTCTAAAAAATATTGAATGAGAGCGCGTTGCAATTTTGCGCCCTTTCCTATATATACCGGAAAGCCGCTGCCCGTAATTTTATTGCCCAACTCAAAATCTATCAGGTTGTATTTTTTGGTAAGATCCCAGTGTGGTACTGCATTAGCGCCTAGTGTTGGTATGTTACCGCCTGATCTTACCGTTACATTTTCTTCGGGTGTTTTACCTTCGGGTACTTCGGCTGCGGGTAAATTGGGCAACTGCACCAAAGCATCGGCCAACTGCTTTTCTACCACCGCCATCTGCTCTTTCAACGGCTCCAATGTTTGCTTCCAGGTAGCAACATTCTGTTTAAGCACTTCTGCCCCGTCTTTATCGCCCTTGCCCATCATCATCCCTATTTCTTTGGATGCCGCATTTACCTTTGCTTGTGTATCATCAAACGATGCCTGTAGCTTTTTACGTTCATCATCTAACTGTACAATGGTATCTACCAATGCCAAATCTTTAAAATTCTTCTTCGCCAACCGTTGTTTTACGGCTTCAGGGGCAGCTCTTAAAACACTTACCTGTAACATAGTACTCGAAATTTATTGCAAATATACCTGAATGATGTTGATGATAGCATGCCATTTGAGTTTACCTTTGCGCTTATGTTAATTACTGATGATTTACAGCAACGCTGGTGGGCTTTAGAAGCCAAATTAATGGAGCGTTTTGGCAAAAAACCCGATTTAGAGGGGGTGCTTTTTTTAATTGGGATGCAAGAAACCGGCTATATACAAGAGAAAATTTCTAAAGAAGAGAAACAAGACCTGATGCATGTGGCCGTTTGTACCGTTATGGCGCAAAGCGGGTTCTATATAAAAGAAGGCAACGACCCCGACGGATGGCCCCATTTTAAACAAGTAAAAGAACTGCCTACCATGAGCTTGCCCGATCAGGAGAACTTTATTAAAGACCATGTTTTATTGTATTTTGAGCAAGAAGGTTTTTAAGTAAGGGCATCTTCCTTAAATTTTTATTTTATACCTTGTTTTTTTGTTGAATATTTGCAATCTATAAAACTCAGTTATATGAATTTTCCTGAAGAACTTCGTTACACCAAAGACCACGAGTGGATTAGCCTTAACGGCAACATTGCTACCATTGGCATTACCGATTTTGCTCAACACGAATTAGGTGATATTGTATATGTAGACATTAACACCGTAGGTAAAACCTTGGCCGGTGAAGAAGTTTTTGGTACAGTAGAAGCGGTGAAAACTGTAAGTGATCTGTTTTTACCTGTTGATGGTACCATCACTGAAATTAATCCATTGTTAGAAAAACAACCCGAGCTGGTTAATACAGACCCTTATGGTGATGGTTGGATGATTAAAATGACCGTTACCAACCCTGCTGCTGTTGATGCATTAATGAATAAAGATGCTTACGTTGCATTAGTAGGTTAATTCCAATTATATATCTTATCACTACATCAATAGAACTGCTTAGGACCATGAGAAAATTAATCAACAGTTGGCTCATGAAAAACAAACCTACGCAGTTTTATTTTTGGTGTTTTATTGTTTCCCTTATAGGAAGCTTTGTTTTATTTACCCTGCCGGGTGATGATTTACCAAGTGCAGATTGGTTGAATATTCCCTATTTAGATAAGTTGGTGCACGCCGCCATTTTTACTACCCTCTGCTTTACTTGCTTCTGGTGGATAAATTCCCTACAACAACTACAAAACATTGGCCTAGTCGCATTTTTTATTGCAGTACTTTTTTTATTGTACGGCATTGGAATAGAATTTTATCAAGAAATGTGCGTTAAAAGCAGGGCTTTTGAACTGGCCGATATTGCTGCCGATGCTACCGGCTGCGGAATTTTTGTAATGTTCATTTGGCTAAAAAAAGTTGGCCCCCGTAGAAACGGAGGCCTCAACCAAAACTAACTGCTTATGAGAAAAAGTTTAAACTATTTATATCTTTAAAATTAACTTATCAACCTTCAAAATACTTGTTCGTAATATTATAAATTAAATGTATTTATTTGTTTAATTTACGATGCTTATAAAGTTCTAACAATTCAAATCAATTTCAAAGTTTTCTGTAATAAGAATTTGTTAAAATATTTACACTTGCTATTAACACTTGTAATTTTCTCTTTTTGCTGATCTACTTTTCAATCCTTTTAACTATTTCTTACTTTTCTGTTTTTCAATCCCTTCTACTACCTATAAGTTCATCATCGGTAAGTTTTATCCCTCTTCGCCAAAAAAAGCTATTTAAACCGTAATTTTGCAGCATATATGGCTTATTTTAATTTAACCGATAGCATTAACCTTCTTACCAAACTTACCCCTCGTCGTTTTTGGAATGCAGCAAAAGTATATTGCAGCTACCAACTATCGCTTCTTACCGGCAAACCCATTCAATGGGGTTACCCTATTTCTATTTCTTTTGAACCTACTACATCTTGCAATCTCCGCTGTCCGGAATGCCCTAGCGGATTAAGAGAATTTACGCGCCCTACTGGCATGCTTCATCCAGATTTTTTTAAGCAAACCATCAACGACATTTATAAAGACCTCCTTTACCTTATTTTTTATTTTCAAGGTGAGCCCTACCTTAACCCCAATTTTTTGGATATGGTAACATACGCACACCAAAAAGGTATTTATACTGCCACTTCTACCAATGCCCACTATTTAACCGATGATAATGCCAAAAAAACTGTTGAAAGTGGTTTAGACCGTTTAATCATTTCTATTGATGGTACTACACAAGATGTATATGAACAATACAGGGTTGGCGGCAATCTCCACAAAGTACTAGAAGGTGCCCGCAATATTGTAAAATGGAAAAAAGCATTAAACAGCAATACCCCCTTTGTGTTTTTTCAGTTTTTAGTTGTAAAACCAAATGAACACCAAATAGATGCTATTAAAAAAATTGGCGCCGAAGTAGGGGTAGATCAGGTTCGGTTTAAAACCGCTCAAGTGTACGATTATGAAAACGATCCCAACCAACTCATTCCCACCAACAACAAATACAGTCGCTACAAAAAAAATAGCGATGGCAATATGGTGGTTAAAAGTGGACTAAAAAACCATTGTTGGAAATTATGGCACGCCAACGTTATCACATGGGATGGTTTGGTAGTTCCCTGCTGTTTTGATAAAGATGCCATGCATCAACTGGGTAATTTATCTACTCAAAGCTTTAAAGAAACCTGGAATAATAGCAACTACCAACAATTTAGAAAAGAACTAATGAACAGTAGAAAGAACATTGATATTTGCGCCAATTGCAGCGAGGGTTTAAGTGTTTGGGAAGAATAAAATAATACTTCACATACGATTCAATGTATAATCATCGTTTGAGTGGTATAGGTTTTTTAATTTTAATACATGAGTTTAGAAAAAGATATTCAACAAGAAGTATTCAGAAACAGCTACCAGAAAGCAGCTGTGAATATTATTTTTTCTGCAAACTGGTTAAATGAACAAATGAAAACCTATTTGCAAGAAGATGAAGTAACCCCTCAACAATATAATATTCTGCGTATTCTTAGAGGAAGTAAAAAACCACTGAGTACCCTACAAATAAGAGCGCGTATGCTCGATAGAATGAGCGATACCAGCAGAATTGTAGACCGCCTTATTAAAAAAGGGTGGGTTCAAAAAAATATTTGCAGGGCCGATAAAAGATTAGTTGATGTATTAATAACCGAAGAAGGCCTTGCATTACTTGAAAAATTAGATCAAAATAACCATTTAATAGATGCTACACTTGCTAATTTAAATGCCCAAGAAATTGATCAACTAAATGTATTACTCGACAAAATAAGAGAAAAGCGCTCGTAAGTCCTGCAAATTCAATCTTACAATTGAAAACCTATCAATGAAAACACTACCATTATTCCTTACATTTTTTTTGAGTACCGTTGTTTATAGCAGCCTTCTTGCTCAGCAACCTATAAACTATGAGTTTAGAGGTGTTTGGGTGGCAAGTGTAGAAAATATCGACTGGCCCAGTAGAAAAACATTGTCGGTTGATGAACAAAAAGAGGAATTCATTCGATTACTGAATATGCACCAGTCCAATGGTATGAATGCAATTGTAATGCAAATAAGACCGGCTGGTGATGCGCTATACCCTTCTACCTATGAACCATGGAGCGAATACCTTACCGGTAAACAAGGCCTACCTCCCTCTCCTTATTATGATCCCTTGGCTTTTATGATTGAAGAAACACATAAAAGAGGTATGGAATTTCATGCATGGCTAAATCCTTACAGAGCGGTTTTCAATATTATAAAATCATCAGTTGCCCCTTCACATCTTTCTAAACTTCATCCCGATTGGTTTTTAGTGTATGGTGATAAAAAATATTTCAATCCCGGCTTACCCGAAGTGCGTGAACATACTGTAAAAATTGTGAGAGATATTGTAAGTAGATATGATGTAGATGCCATTCATATGGACGATTATTTTTACCCATATAGAATTGCTGGTAAAGAATTTCCAGATCAAAAAACCTACGAAAAGTATGGGGAAGGGTTAAACAAAGACGATTGGAGAAGAAGCAACTGCGATAGTATTATTGTACAATTATACCGTGCCATTAGAGCCACCAACCCCAGGGTAAAATTTGGGATTAGTCCCTTTGGTGTTTGGCGCAACAAAAGCCAGGATCCCATGGGCAGCGATACCAAAGCTGGTCAAACAAATTATGATGATTTGTATGCCGATATTTTATTGTGGTTAGAAAAAGGGTGGATTGATTATGTTACCCCTCAACTGTATTGGGAACGCGGTCATAAATTGGCCGATTATGATGTATTACTCGATTGGTGGAATGTACATGGTTATAATAAACATATTTATATTGGGCAAGGTATTTACAGAGCCGGAACAAATGAAGCTTGGAAAAATAAAAATGAATTACCCGACCAAATTAATGCCCTAAGAAGATACAAAACTACTCAAGGAAGCATTTATTTTAACAGCAAGGTATTCGAAAAAAATCCCAATGGCTGGAATGATACTTTGCAAAATAATTATTACCACTATCCAGCATTGGTACCCCCTATGCCATGGTTAAATAATGATGCGCCAGAAAAACCACTACTTCAAAAGCAAACAGACAATATTATTCAACTTAGCTATTCCGGCAATTTAAAAATAAAAGGATTTGGCTTACTTACTTTATCACCCAATACCTCGGTAAAGTTTGTTAATGCACAGTTAGTACAAGTATTATTAACTTCTAAATCAGCATTAGTACATCTAACCAACATACCCGAAGCAATGGGAAAAAGAGTATTTGCTGTTACTATAGATATCAATAACAACATCAGTGAATTGGTAGAATTAAAATAAGCTACTTTAGTAAATAATTAGTTATTACTTAAATAACTATCCAAAAACTACCTCATTCATGGCATTCGGAAATTTGCCAAATTTTTCTTCTACAGCTGTATAGCGGAATTGAAATATTTTGCGCAATTGACTTTTCACCAATACAACATTGGCAATATCTCCCAGCCACCAAAAAGGCACTTTGTAATGCACAATATCTGTCATTTCTACACCACCATCAATTGCTTTAAAATGGTGTTGGTGATGCCACAAACTATAGGGACCAAAACGTTGTTCATCCACAAAATATTGCTGATCATGTACATGGGTAATTTCCGTCATCCAATACAGTGGAATACCCAATAGTGGTTTAACAGTGTATTCAATAATTTGACCAGCATACATCTTTTCACCATGGTGCTTGCTAATTACATGAAAGCCCAAATTGTTGGGTGTAATATGTTTTAAATTATCGGGTCTGCTAAAAAACTCCCATGCTGTTTCCAAAGAAACGGGGATTTGTTGAACGGTTTTAATACTATAAATTTTAGACATAGTTATGGAGTTGTATTGATAACAATAGTTTTACAATAAAGTTTATTATGTAAATAATTATATACATCTAATAAAAGCAAAGGAGTGAATGATTTAAAAAATTATTCAAGCACAATTTTACAAATTACAGAAATGTTTTACTTTTTTTCTTGATAAAAAAAGTAACAAAAAAATCAAGTCGCATCGAAGGCATTTGGCGGTTTGCATAATTATTGCGCATTGTTATAATTTCATAGGTCAATGTATTAATAATAACATGTTCAATATATCGTTATATTTAATTATAATATTATTCTTACTTCCATGCAGCAACATACAACCAATCAGCTTCCAATAACAATTCATTTAAATTCGTCAGCGCCAAATTTTTTACAAATTATTAGTTCAATAAATGAATTATTGGTAAATGGGGTAGAGCCAAAGAATATTGCTGTTGTTTATTCTATCAATCAATATGAGGATAAGCTTTTTTCACAGTTCCTGCAAAATCAAATTCCATTCAATTGCAACAACCCTTTAAATGTATTACACAGCTCATTGTCTAATCAGCTCATTACCTTGCTGAAATATTTAGCTGCGGAAGTTGATATGCCAACCGGTGGTGATGATCTGTTGTTTGAAATTTTACATTTTAAATGGTTCAATATACCTCCTGTTGAAATTGCCAAACTTACGGCAGAAGTAGCTGATAGACGATTTGGAAAAGATAAAACAACACTCCGCCAACACTTATTATACAATGCCAATAACCCTGCTAAAGATCTGTTTACCCCACCAAGTGAAGGATTTAAAAAAGCAAGCGACTGTATTGAAAAATTAATAACAGAATTGCCCGGTTATAATCTTCTTCAATTATTTGACAATATATTAAGTGAAACTGGCGTATTGAATTATGTTAAGCAGCAACCAGCAAGCAAATGGCATGAAGCCATCATAACTAGTTGGATAAATTTTATACAAATAACTTTCAATAAAAATGCTTCGCTCTCATTGAATCAATTGATAACAATGTTGAATAAAATGGAAAGAGAAAATCAACTACTTCCATTGATTGAAAGTTGCTATGATTTAAACGGAGTGCATGTGCTGACATCAACTGAAACTAACCACACATCATTTGATTATGTTTTTAAAGTAGGTGATCATGTAAATACTAACGAGCATAGCCTCGAACATTCGGTAGCTACAATTGAACGTTTTGAAGCTGATTTTATAGACCGGGTGCTCAATAAGTTTGTAATGAATGTAAGTGCCTTGAATACCTATTTAAATTGTCCCTTACAATTCTACTTTAATTATATTGTAAGAGTTCCTCCGGTAAAATCAACCGCATTTGCCTTTGGCTCGGCAGTGCACTATGCATTAGAATGCTTATTTGTAAAAATGCAACCTAGCAATACATTTCCTGCGATTGATGTTTTACTGAACGATTTTCAACAATACATGGTTCAAAACAGAGTAGGTTTTACCGAAGCATCATTTAACCAAAAAATGCAACATGGCCATAGTGTGCTTACCAATTATTATCACCAATATATAGCTGAATGGAATAAAATTGTAGTGATTGAAAGAACTTTTAAAAATATAACGCTGGGAGGTATTCCATTAAAAGGTAAGATGGATAAATTAGAATTCAATGGTAAAAAAGTAAATATTGTAGATTACAAAACCGGCAATGTAGAAAGGGCTTTAGAGAAATTACAACCGCCCAATGAAGCCCAACCCCATGGAGGAGACTATTGGCGCCAAGCGGTGTTTTATAAAATATTGATAGATAATTATGAGGACGGTAAATGGCAAGCCATGAGCAGTGAATTTGATTTTATAGAACCCAATCAAAACAATGCCTTGCAAAAAGTAAAGCTGGAAATATCGGCGGCAGATATTGCTACGGTTACCCATCAACTCACCGAAGCTTGGGGCAAAATTCAAGACCGGCAATTTTATAATGGGTGCGGAAAGCCTACCTGTGGTTGGTGTGGTTTTGTGAAAATGAATGAGGAATAAAGCTAACTGTGATCAATAATAATTGATTTTTATTATGTGATACTAAATAAATTATTGCATGTTAATTTAGTTTTTTGAATTTATTATATTTATTTGTGTATTATTATATTTTTTTAATTTAAAATATATATTTACGGAGTATTTTTTATATTAAATTAATGATTACAAAGAAGATGGGGTTTCCAACCATGAAATGAAAAGCGTATTGGCAGGAGACAATTTGCCTGAGGTAATTGTTAGTTCTTCTTATTCAAAAGTTCATGGGATTAACTTTGCAATGTGGTCTTATTTAAACGGTTTTCTCCCACATGTTTATGATGGAGGTGGCGGTAGTGGTGGTGGTTATTATGCAGGTTGGGAACAACTACCTTATGTAGATGTCAATAGAGGGGGCGTTAGTAGCAGTAACATTATAAGAGGATATGACTTAGGAGTAAGTGTTTATGGAGCTATTAATTAACTTTCATCCACCTTGTAATACATATTTCGTCTTTAAATCGTAAAGTGGTTTCTATTTTATATAATTAAAAACAATAGCATGCTTATAGTTTTAAAGAGGAAATTATTTGGGATACTTATATTTTTTTTTGTTGGTTCTATTTTTATATTTTTTATTGTTGACAAAATTTGTAATGTTCAATTTAATTATGGTATAATATTGATTAGTTACATAATTATACTAATATTATTAGGCTATATCTATAAAAATATATTATTAAACTATGTTAAATTAGAAATAATAGATAGTAGTTTGATGATTAGAAAATTAACTAAACATGAGCAGGAGTTAACGTCCAATATTTACCCATTTGAGGAAATATCATCTTATTCAATTTTAAATGCCAACTCAATTGGAAAAAATATGTTTCAATTTAAATTCAAAACAATCAGCGGTAAAACTTTCAGTTTCACTTTTAAAAGCAATGAAGAAAACGCTAAATTTATTGAAGAAATTTTGTTGAAAATTCATACCGCTTTTACCAACTATAATTTATCCAATAAATCAGAAGTTAAAATTATGCTAGATAAACCATTTATATGCGGCAAATATGGTTTATACACAATAATTATTGTTGGAGTATTATATGCAATTGGATTGATAATAATTTTAATAAAGGGAAATCCAAAAAATATATTATCCGCACTTCCTGCTATAATGATATTCTTAAGTGTTTTATCAAAAAGAACTATTGAAAATCATCGTCATGAAAACTTATTAAAGAACAATACATTTTAGTTTTGAAAATTGACTTGATGATTTTCAATAAATTTCCACACGAATTTCAATTAGATATTAAAGATTGTGGTCCGGCTTGCATAAAAATTATTGCTAAATTCTATGGCGAATATTATAAGTTGAAATATTTAAGAGAGTTATGCAATATATCTAAATTGGGCATTAGCCTTTTAGACTCAGCAGATACATTCTGGCTTATCAAATATTAAACTCAGAAAACTAAAGAACTCCATCTAAAAAATAAAACCGAATTGTATTTTTCCAAAATAATTTTCAACTTATATATTTACGGATACCAAAACTATTTATATGCTCACTAAAGCGAATTTTATTTTTAAAAAGTAATGCACTGTAGAAAACTCATTTTAATAATATGCCTTACTATCTTAGGCAGCGGTTATGCTTCTGCACAAAATGATATAATAATATACAACAAAAATTGGGAGCCAGTAAAAAATGTAAACAATGCTGTTTATTTTATTAAAACCAATAAAATAAACGACACAACTTATGTAAGCAAGTATTATAACATCAATGGCCCAATGTTGCAATTAAATACCTTTAAAGATAGTTCACTACAAATTCCCCATGGATTATTTATTTATTACAATACCAATGGCACAATTGATAGTACAGGTTTTGTAGTTAATGGGAAAAAAGACAAAGACTGGTTCTACAACTACAATAATTCATTCAGCCCAACTATTGTAGAATTATTTATTCACGGTAAATTACAAATTCGTTATAACAAACATACAAATATTGTAGAGCGCTCTTCGGTTTCTCCAGAACAAGAAGCCATATTGGTTAACCGGCTTTTAGACACATCACATATTCCTTCACTTTTTAAAGATGGAGGTATTTCAGGATGGGTAAACTACCTGAGTTCGGCAATCGTTACCCCAACAAGGTTAATTAAAATTGTTGGTCCCAATACCATCAATAAGGCAGTAGTACAATTTGAGGTTTCAACAGACGGTATTGTTCAAAATCCGATGCTGCTAAAATCACTGGAACAGGTCGGCAGATAAAGAAGCGCTTAGGGTTATTAAAAACATTCCAAAATGGCTTCCAGCAATAAAAAATGCCAAACCAATAACAGTCACAAATATTCAAACCATCACTTTTAGTGTAGATTACTAATAAT
>CANGCK010000073.1 GCA_947452295.1 Sphingobacteriia bacterium | reverse complement strand
TCATCATTAGAGAGCAAAGCCATATTCAGGGGTTCTAAAAAATCAATCAGCGTATCTAATGACATGAAAGGGTATTTGTACAGAAAATAACGTGATTTTGGTTGAAATATTGCCTTGGGAAAGTCAAAATTCAAAAGCAAGTAAGTATGGGTAAAAAATCGCAAATTAAAAAACAGATAGCAGTTGCCAAATAAATCCAATACTGATACCTTTCATTTCGTTTTTGTTTTGCAATGATCTGCGTTATGGCAATAAAATCAATTATTAATGCATCTATAAGGCCTGCAATTATATAGAACATGCATTTGCATTTATGAAATAATAAAAATGTGGCAATTAAGCGCCATAAAGTTGTAGCTAATATTGCGTATTTTTAAGACATAGTTATTTATTTGAAATAAAAGGAAGGAAAGGCTTTTCGATTTTTACGGTTTAATTAATTAACAAACTTATAGCCCATTCCTCTAACAGAAAAAAAGTGGCGCGGGTGGCGGCTATCTTCTTCAAAGTATTTTCTAAAGTTTAAAATAAAATTATCAATGGTTCGAGTGGTTGGATATACATTGTATCCCCAAACTACCTGTAAAATTTTTTCGCGGGTTACTACTTCCCCTTTGTTTTCAATCAGCAGTTTTAGTAATAAAATTTCTTTTTTACTTAAGGCAATTGTTTCACCTACAACTGTTGTAGCCATCAACGATTTAAAATTGACCGAACATTTTCCGAAGATATATTCATCTTCAATAGTTTCTTTTACCTGTATTCGTTTATTTTTTTCGATGAGTTTAGCTACCCTTAATAATAATTCTTCTAAATTAAATGGCTTAGTTAGGTAATCGTCGGCGCCCTTTTTTAATCCCAATATTTTATCTGCCGAAGCTGCTTTAGCACTTAGCATTAGTATAGGTACTTCAATGTTGTGTATTCTAACATTTTCTGTAATGCTTACTCCATCTATATCGGGTAACATAATATCCATAATTATTAAATCGAAGTAGGCATTTTCTATTTGCTGCATGGCTTCAGTACCATCAAAGGCAGAAGTTACTTCGTAACCCTCCAATGTTAGGTTTAGCTTTAGTGCTTCATGTAAATTTTGCTCATCTTCTACCAATAATATATTGGGCTTATTGTGACTCATTGGGTATATTGAATAGTAAAGTAAAATTACTCCCTTGCGGTAAATTATCTGCTACAGAAATTGTTGCCTGGTGGTATTCACAAATTTTTTTGCATAAGTACAATCCCAATCCAGAGCCTTGCGCACGTCGGGTATTTTCGTCACCTATTCTGTAGAACTTATCAAATATTTTTTTCTTTTCGTTATTAGGTATACCGATTCCCTCATCAATTACTTGTAGTTGAATGGTTTTCAAATTAACATGTAAAAACACTTTAATGGGCTTTTCTTTGGGGGTATATTTGATGGCATTTTCCAATAAATTATTCATCAACATTTGTAATAAAAATTCATCTCCAGTAATTATTATATTGGCTGCAATATTTAATTCAAATATTCGATTGGTATGCCGATTTTTACATTCTACTATTGCATTTACAACCAAAGTAGACATATTTACTGCTTGCAAATAAGCGGTATATTTTCCGGCATCTAATTGAGCGGCAAACAATATATTGTTGCATAAACTATTTAACCGGT
Source organism: Sphingobacteriia bacterium (assembly GCA_947452295.1). Lineage (GTDB taxonomy): Bacteria > Bacteroidota > Bacteroidia > Chitinophagales > Chitinophagaceae > Sediminibacterium. The sequence continues at coordinate 10,223 of CANGCK010000073.1, read as the reverse complement.
TAGCCTCTTGTAAAGTATTTGCAATTAATTTTTGTTGTTGATCTTCTGCCAATTTTCTTTTTTGCAGGGTTTGCAAATTCAATTGTGTAACAGCTATCGGCGTTTTTAATTCGTGTGTAATAGCCATCATAAAATTTTGCTGTTGTTTGGCCAGTATTATTTGTCTACGTGTTGCCCTAAAAACATAAATAGCACCTATCAATATAAGTGCTAAAAAGGTAATGCCTTCGCCAATATATTGAGCTATTTTTCTGTTTGCTGAGGCTTCTATTTGTTGCAATTTTTTTGCATACTGTGCATCAGTTACCACTAACTCATTTTTTTTAATGGTACTAATGTTTTTATTTTGGTTATTGAGTGCAATAAACCACCAGGTTAATGCTGCCAACATATACAACAGCAGAAACCAGTATACAAATGTTACGATGGTTAGTTTCTGCGGCTTAACATTCATTTTATTTTTGTTCTTTTTCTATACGAATACCCGCATTTAACATGGCTGTTAATGGATCTTCCCGCATTAATTGTTTTAATCTAAAGGTATAGTTGCCTTTTTTTAAATGAATGGGAGTGGCAGTTAGTTTTATTCGATGATCGAAAATATCGTCCATGCCGCTGGCCAGCCAACCTTTTTTATTATCGGCCAATTGTAAATTTATACGCTGTATTTTTGCCGTATCATTAGGTGCTTGTGTGGTAATATCTAACCATATATTGTTGTATCGATAAGCATCTTCATGTCGTATTACTGCATAAAGATTATAGCGTGTAACTGTATCGGTAATGGCAAAAGTAAAAGCAGGTTGCTCTTTACTATCCCAAGCATGAGTAGAGAAAAAAGTGCTTTTTTCATATACGCCCACCGTATCACACCCTACCAAAAGGGCGTACAACATAATAGGTAATAGTAACTTTTTCAATTGCAATATTTTAAACAAAGATAAATATTATTCCCTCTTTTTACAGTACGTTTAAAATCTGTTCTTTGGCCTTTTCCAGTTCATCTTTCATTAAAATGACTGCTTTCTGGATGGTTGCATCATAGGCTTTTGAACCTGTAGTATTTATTTCCCGGCCAAATTCTTGTAAAATAAACGACAATTTCTTGCCTTTGGCTATTTCTGGTTCTGCTAATATTGTTCTAAAATAGTTGCAATGATTGTTTAATCGAACTTGCTCTTCACTTATATCTATTTTTTCTATGTAAAAGATCAATTCTTGCTCTAGTCTGTTTTGATCGTAGTTTTCCTTTCCTACATGCTCTTCCAACAATTTTTTAAGTCCCTCTTTTATTTTAGTTCGGCGTAAGGGTTCTAATTCAGTAATAATTGTTTGTTGCGATTCAATATTAGCTAAACGCAACAACAAATCATTCTCTAGTGATTTACCTTCATCCTCCCTATGTTTATTTAATTGTGCAATGGCTGCTTTAATTAAACTGCTTACTTCATTCCATTCTGCATCTGTTAACATATCTGTTGTGGGGGTAATCACTTCAGGTAGTTTAAGTATAGTACTTAATAAATCTCCTTTTTCTAGTTGTAATTCATCGGCTAAATCGGCAACGGGCTGGTAATAGGCTTTTGCCAGTTCAATATTAATAGACACGGGTTTACTACTGCCATTGAGTTTAATAGAGATATTACACTCTACACTACCTCGCTGTAAGCCTTCATTCAAAATATTGCGTACTTCAAATTCAAATGGCTTTAATAAAGAAGGGATGTTTAACCTTAAATCGAATTGTTTACCATTGAGCGATTTTACTTCTACTAAAAAATTCTTTCCTCCGATCACTTGTTCTGCTCTACCGTAACCCGTCATTGAATACAACATGCTAACTATATTTACGTAAAAGTAATGGAAGTATGGCAGAATTACTAAAAATCAATACCCACCCATTTCCGTTTGTTTTTTTCGTATTTCTCAAAGTTAAATTGATAGAGTTTACCGGGTCTGTGAGACACGTCTTGCTCCATTTCATTGGTGTCTATCAATAAATTCATGGAAGCAAATTTTTTACGAAAATTTCTTCTGTCGAGGGTAATACCTAAAATGGCTTCATATAAATTTTGTAGTTCTCTTAACGAAAACTTTTCGGGTAATAAATTAAAGCCCAATGGATGTTCTTGTATGCGTTTTTGTAACCATGTATGGCAGGCAGTTACAATTTCAAGATGGTCGAATGCCATTTCATGTAACGATGATATACTCACCCATTTAATATCATTTTCATGAATATTCAATGCATGGTGCTGGATATTTAATAGTGAACAATAAGCGATGGTAATAACCCTTCCGCCGGGATGCCTGGCCGGACTACCAAATGCTTTTACTTGGTCTAAAAAAACGTTACCCATACCAGTACGTTGCTTTAAAATACGGTAAGCAGCATCATCCAATTCTTCATTATCGTGCACAAAATCACCCAATAATGAAAATTTTCCCTTGTACAATTCAAGGTCACTTTTAATGAGTAAAATTTTTAACTTATTTTCTTCAAACCCAAATATCACACAGTCTATAGTAAGCGGTACCTTAGGATAAGTTTGAACAAGTGCTTTTGCATCATGTATTAATTGATCGGCATTTGCTGCATCAATCGGCAAGTTCTTCATATTAGCTTTCGTTATTACAGTAGTTTATCCTTTAGAAACGGTTTACAAGATACAAAATTTAGGTTTTATCTTTATCAATTGAAGCAAGAAATATGTATACATCTGAGCAAGTAAATCAATTACAGGATCTAACCAAAAAGCTATTAAACAATGCTGTTGCCGATTTTTCGGAACAAATGATAGCCGGACTTAAAGAAGTATTGCGATTTCATGAATACCGCTATTATGTATTGAGTGAACCGGTTATTGCCGATTTTGAATACGACCAGTTGTATCTATTACTGGTAAAAATAGAAAAGGCGCATCCCGAATGGGTAACCCTCGATTCTCCTACGCAAAGGGTAGGTAACAGCTTAAACCAAAGTTTTACTACTGTTGCCCATTTAGTGCCCATGTTAAGTTTAGATAATAGCTATAATGCTGCTGATTTAACAGATTTTGACCGTAAAGCGAAGGAACTTTCTGGCATGGAAACCCTTGAATATTGTGTAGAGCCAAAATTCGACGGAGCGAGTATTTCACTGATTTATGAAAATGATTTACTGGTTCGTGCCACTACCCGTGGTGATGGTGTAGCAGGCGAAGACATCACCCAAAATGTAAAACAAATACGCTCTATTCCACTATCGGCACCCTTTTCTGCTAAGGGGATTCAACAAATTGAAATTAGAGGGGAAATTATTTTGAGTAAAAAATCGTTCGACAATTATAACAATAAACTCATTCAACAAGGTTTACCTCCCCTGGCCAATCCAAGGAATGCAGCTTCGGGGAGCTTACGGATGAAAGATCCAAAAGAAGTGGCAGCGCGTAATTTAGATGCTTTTTTATACCATGTAAGTTATTATAATTTGATAGGCAATAACTTGGGTGAATTGGGAACGCATGCCGGATCATTGGATTTGCTGTGGGAGATGGGATTCAGGTCTCCCAAAGAAGAAAAAGTGGTGGTAAAAGGTATAGAAGGCGTAATTAGCTATTGCATCAATTTTGAAGAGAAAAGAGATGAGTTGCCCTATGAAATTGATGGCATGGTGGTAAAAGTGAATGCACTATCACTACAAGAAAAACTGGGTATGACCTCTCACCATCCCAGATGGGCTATTGCTTATAAATTTAAAGCAAGACAAGCAACTACAACGCTAAACAGTATAGAGTTTCAGGTGGGCAGAACAGGCGCTGTAACGCCTGTAGCTAAGTTAACACCAGTATATTTAGGGGGTGTAACTGTGTCGAGCATATCGGTACATAATGAAGAATATATACGGCAAAAAGATTTAAAAATAGGCGATACCGTATTAATAGAAAGAGCGGGTGATGTAATTCCGCAAATAGTGCAAGCCATGCCGGCACTTAGAACCGGCATTGAAAAAAATATCGAATTCCCTATTACTTGTCCGGTTTGTGGCAGTACATTATTTAAAGAAGAAGAAGAAGCAGTATGGCGCTGTATAAATATAGAATGTGAAGCGCAAGTAGTAGAACGCATAATACACTTTGTAAGCAAAGATGCGATGGACATTAAAAGTTTTGGGGAAGCCAATGTGCGCAAATTTTATGAAATGGGTTGGTTAAAAGACATTCCAGGAATTTACCATTTACCTTTTCCACAAATAGCTGTTTTGGAAGGCTTTGGCAAAAAATCGGTTGATAACCTTACTGCCGCTATTGAAGCCAGTAAACAACAGCCCTTGTACCGATTAATATATGCATTGGGTATTCGTTTTGTGGGAGAAACCACGGCTAAAACATTGGCCAATGCAGTGCATCATTTATTAGATTTTACACAAAAAACAGCGGAAGATTTATTGCAACTAGAAGATGTTGGAGTGAAAGTAGCCAAGAGCATTCAGGGATTTTTTCGCAACCCGCAAAACATAGAAATGCTTAAACAGTTAGAACAAATAGGATTGCAATTGGTAAATACAAAAAAAGAAACAGTAGAAGGAGGATCATTAAGTGGACAAAGTTTTTTATTTACCGGAACCCTTACTAAATTTAAAAGAAGTGAAGCAGAAGCAAAAGTAGAAGCGCAAGGCGGTATTATTTTAGGAGGGGTAAGTAGTAAGTTAAACTATTTAGTAGTTGGAGAAGATGCAGGCAGTAAACTAGAAAAAGCAAAGAAAATAAATACTATCAAAATTATTTCGGAAGATGCATTTCTAGATTTAATTGGTTAAAAAAATTACTGCACCATTTAATATGCATTGTATAAATAATTTAAAAAAGGAATAAAAGAAAGCTATGTTACAAGAAGCAACTTTAAAATTTTTAAAATCATTAAAAAAGAACAATAGTAAAGAATGGTTTGATGTTCATAGAAAAGAGTACGAAATAGCCAAGGCTGATTTTGCTGAATTGGTCAATAACATCATTCAACGATATGCAAAAAACGATGCATCTATTGCCGAGTTAACACATAAAGATTGTGTTTTTCGAATTAACAGAGATGTTCGATTCAGCAAAAACAAAGCGCCTTATAAAACCAATATGGGCGCACACATGGTGATGGGTGGAAAAAAATCGATGTTGGCAGGCTACTATTTTCATTGTGAACCTGGCGGAAATAGTTTTATGGGAGGAGGTATGTATATGCCCGATGCAGAAAAGATGAAAAAAATACGGCAAGAGATTGATTACAACTGGGAAGAATTTAATGAAATCATTAGCAATAAAGCATTTAAAAAAATATATGGCACATTAAGCATTGAAGATGGGATGAAACTTCAGAGAGAACCCAGAGGATATGAAAAAGATAATCCAGCCATAGAATTTATTAAATTAAAAAGTTGGATTGCGACTGTTACGGTAGCAGATGATGATTTAACAAATAAAAATTTGTACAAAAAAATAGAAGAAGCGTTTTTGGCGTTAAAACCCTTGTTGGATTTTTTAAACAGAGCGATGTTGTAGAGACGCCAAGGATAAATGCGTAATAATACCTATTTATTTTATCTGTTCTGATTATTATTATTGCATAATAATAATTTACATGAGCACACTAATTAATATCGTCTATCTCTATTCTTACCTGTTCAATATTATAAATCTATTGAACACCAGCATTATCTATTACAAGATATTTGAGGTGGCAAAAAAAAAATTAAATACGGTAAATGTTTTTATTATGGTAACTTTTTTGTTACCTTTATTTCTTTAATAATCTGTTTTATATGAATTCAAAACAGATTATTAAGGAACTTATTAAGGATGGCTGGGTGATTAAGGAACAAAAAGGAAGTCACGCCCAATTTATAAACCCAACTAAAAAGGGTAAGGTTACAGTTCCTATTCATGGTAAAAAAGACTATCCGCCAAAAACATTAAGTTCAATTTTAAAACAAGCGGGTTTGAAATAAACAACTATTACATGTGGTTAAAATCAATAAATACATGCACATGAAGAAAATAAAATTACCACTAATTATAGAATGGAGTGACCATAATTTAATTTATGGAAGGGTAAATTATGATGACAATTTAATGGTTGATTCAGCTACTTCAATTGATGTGCTGAAAAAAAAATTTGAAAAACTATTAAAAAGCTTTCATCACATAAAACCAAATGATTTGGAATTTGACATTCAATATGATATTGCTGGTTTGTTTGATCAAAAAAAATACTTAAATGCATCGGCAATTGCAGATCAAGCAGGAATTAGCAGAGGATTGATGAGACAATATATGGCCGGAAATAAATACCCATCTGCCGAAAGAGCATTAGTAATACAAAATACTATACGGAATTTAGGGAAAGAGTTACAAAAAATCAAAATGGCAATACCTAAAACCAAACGTACCTTATCATATTAAAAGTTAATGTCGGTTAACATTCCAATTTATTGATTTAAATTTGCTACATGATACATAATAAAACAATAGCCCTTATTGCCCACGATGCAAGAAAGTCCGATATGATACAGTGGGTAACGCACAATGCAGAGTTATTGTTACAGAATCATTTAGTATGTACCGGCACAACTGGCGGATTAATTGAAAAAGCATTGGAAGAAATTGTGGGTGATTTGTATCAATCTAAATTAACTAAAATGTTATCTGGACCAATGGGAGGCGATGCGCAAATAGCCGCCATGGTAGTTGAAGGCAAAATAGATTTATGCGTATTTTTTATAGACGATTTAACCGCAAACCCTCACGAAGCGGATATTCAGATGTTGCTGCGCCAATGCCGCTTACATAATATTCCGGTTGCTTGTAACCGCCACTCTGCCGATTTAATGATTACCTCTAGCCTTTGGAGTACTAAGTATGAACCAATGAGCCCAACTTATAAAGCGTTTAAGCGGTAAAGGAGGATTGTAGAGAATTATACAAAGATAGATAAGTTAGATCTTTACAAGTGAAATGACCACCCCTCCAAGGGAGGGGAATTTACTACCACAGCTTTCGACCGCTCCTCTAAGGGAAGGGGATTTTTATTTATTGCACTTAAAGAACATTCATCGATTTTTTTGTTGGTGTTTTGCATATTATGCGGTTAATATATATACTGCATTTGAAAAAAATGGATGTGGTTAAAAGTATAGCGATGAAATTTCTGTCTATTTAATAGATACATAACCAATTTTTTATGCTGAAATAAATCAGCATCCTATATAGTTATCTTTACCCATATATTTTTTTACCCGTATTTATTCGCATATTTTTTTTCGGTAAACCGAGTATTACCCAACAAAAAATACTTATAATGTATTTAATCTACAATCGTTCTAAATGTTAGATTAACCCTTGGCAAATTGGTTTTTGTAGTAGGTGGTAACCGGTGCAACCAATGTGTTTGTGTTGTTCCTTTCATTATTAACAAGCTGCCGTGCGCTAAATGAACATCAATTTTTTCGGCAGTTTGCTTGTGCTTAAAACTAAATTTTCTTTCTGCTCCAAAACTTAAGGAAGCTATAGCTCCATCTTTTTTCAAATCTTTTTCTGCATCACTGTGCCAAGCCATACCCTCTTGCCCGGTATGGTACAAATTTAGTAAACATGAGTTAAATGTTTCTCCAGTATATTGTTCTACAAGTGCTTTTAATTGTAGTAAAGTTTCGGTCCAGGGCAAAGCTTGTTTAGTAATATTGGAATAAGTATATTCAAATGGCTTATTGCCATACCAAGCTACTTTTCGTTTAGTAATAATTAGTTTGCCATAAATAATTGCCTGATCATTTTGCCATTCAATATAATTTAATAATTGATATAAATATGCATTTGCTTCTTCATTGGTAAATAATTTTCCATAATAATTTACTATGCCATCTTTGGGTAATAAGTTATTGCTACCATTTGATTCACGAGGAAATAATTCCATAGGATGTTAAGTATTTTAATTTTCTGATGTTGTTCACTTTTGCTGCCCATGGTTTTAATCTATTAGCATAATAATGCAAATAATTGTAGATTAATGCCAGTAATATGTTTATTTAAATGGGTTTAAATTATTCTATTAAATATTCCTCTAATTTGTCCTATAGTTTTATTTTTCCCAATGCTTCAATCACATCAGTTGCTAACATACTTTCAGTGGTTTGTTGTTCTAATGCAATATTGGCTGCTAGTCCGTGAAGATAAACACCTGTAATGGCTGCTTGTTCGGGTGAGTAATGCTGAGCAATTAGAGCAGTAATGATCCCAGTTAACACATCTCCGCTGCCACCTTTGGCAAGGCCTGCATTTCCAGTAGAATTTATAAATGCTTTTCCTTTTGATGCAATTAATGTGAATGTTCCTTTTACTACAATTATACATTGGTAAGTAAGTGAGGCTTCCAGCGCTTTATTCCATCTTTCAAAATCATTCAAAGAATTGCCAAACAATCTATCAAACTCTTTTACATGAGGTGTTACTATGGTATTAGTAGAAAGGTAATTTAGCCATTGTTTATTTTCCGAAAGTATTGTTATTGCATCGGCATCAATTACCATTGGATGATGGCAGGTTTTTATTATTTGCAATAATATTTGAGCATGAGTTGTATCTATTCCCCATCCGGGTCCAACTCCCAGTGCACTGTATTTATTCCAATCAAATATTTGTAATAGTTGAGTGCTATTAACCACCATAGCTTCTGGTAATGCTGTTTGTATGATGGAAGATAAATTTTCTGGAACAGCTGCTGTAACCAAACCGGCACCTGAGCGCAAACATGCTTTAGCACATAAAATTGCAGCACCCATTTTTCCATAATTACCAGCAATAATTAAAGCGTGCCCATGAGTTCCTTTATGAGAAAAGGGAAGATGTTTTTTATAAGAAACTGCTATTTGTTGATGCGAAATAAACTGGTAATTTATTTGCAAAGCTTGCATAATCTCTTCTAATAAAACAGTTGAAAGTACAGGATGATTCATTTGTTTAAATGCATCCCATGCTTGCAACTGTTCTAAAGAAGGCGTATTCATCATGTTAGAAAACAATTTACTATGGATATTTGACAACTTTCAATGATAGATTGTAAATTATCCATTATCAAATATCAATTACAACAAACCATTTGCCATCATGTATTCTGCAATTTGTATTGCGTTGGTAGCGGCACCTTTACGAAGGTTATCACTTACAATCCACATATTTAATGTGTTGGCTTGTGTTTCATCTCTTCTTATTCTACCTACAAATACTTCATCTTTTTCATGTGCCCACAATGGCATGGGGTAAATTTGATTGGCTAAATCGTCTTGAACAATTACACCAGGCGCTTTGGCCAATAAATCTTTTACTGCTTGTACGTCAAAATCATTTTCAAATTCAATGTTTACGCTTTCGCTATGTCCGCCTACTACAGGTATACGCACAGTGGTAGCAGTTACACGAATAGAATCGTCTTGCATAATTTTATTGGTTTCTTTCACCATTTTCATTTCTTCCTTGGTGTAACCATTGTCTAAGAAAACATCAATTTGTGGAATTACATTTAAATCGATGGGGTATTTGTAAGCCATTTCGCCATCAACACCTTTGCGTTCATTAAATAATTGATCAACGGCTTTTTTACCGGTACCAGTAACGCTTTGGTAAGTGCTTACTACTACTCTTTTAATTTTATATTGAAGGTGAAGTGGTTGTAATGCAACTACCATTTGAATGGTTGAACAGTTTGGATTAGCAATAATAAAATCGTCTTTAGTTAATGCGCTTGCATTTACTTCTGGCACTACTAATTTTTTAGTAGGATCCATTCTCCAAGCCGATGAGTTGTCTATTACTTTAATACCAGCTTCGGCAAACTTAGGAGCCCACTCTAATGAAGTGCTTCCACCTGCCGAAAAAATGGCTACTGCAGGTTTAGCGGCAATACCATCTTGCATGCTTACCACTTTATAGGATTTACCTTTAAAGCTTACTTCTTTGCCAACAGATCTTTCTGAAGCTACCGGAACTATTTCTGTTACCGGAAAATTACGTTCTGCTAAAACCTGCAACATTTTAGTTCCAACTAAACCGGTTGCACCTACTACTGCTACTTTCATGTGTTTCTATTTTTTGTTTTTAATGGACACATGGAATACGCCTAATAAGCATTTTGATTAACATGCAACAATTGCTTATGGCTATTTCATGTGTTTCTATTTTTTGTTTTTAATGGACACATGG
>CANGCK010000072.1 GCA_947452295.1 Sphingobacteriia bacterium | reverse complement strand
GAAGTGTACAATTATTTAAATCGTCTTTCTCAAAAAGGATTTATTGACTTTCAGGACATTATCCAACCTGTTAGCAGACAGCAAATTACAGATGCGCTGTTACAATTAACCGGAAAATCAAATGAGCTAAGTGCAATAGAAAAAAAAGAGCTTTATTTTTATTTGCAAGAATACAAACCTATCAATGGAACAGACTCCACAAAAGCGCATTTCATTAAGAAAGATGACAATAATCGTTTAAGGGGATTATATATTCATTCCAAAGATTTTCAACTAAATGCGGATCCTATTGGAAGCCTTATCAATGTTTCTGGTGGTGGATTTAATTTTGTTCAAATGAGCCAAGGTTTACAATTTTGGGGTAAATCTAAAGGATTCGGCTTTCAGTTTTACTATAGAGATTATACCGAAACTGGAAAAGGGCTAGACAGCTTTAGAACAGAAAGTCCTGAACCCGGAATTGTCCAATTGTTAAAAACTGGAAATACTTCACAAAATTATACCGAAATAAGAGCTAGCATCAGTTATTCCTGGAAAAATGGTGCTATAAGTTTAGGCAAGGACTATTTACAATGGGGATATGGTGAAAATGGGCGAATAGTTTTATCAAACAAAGCACCTACCTATCCGTATATTCGATTTGATTATGCACCATTTAAATGGCTTCGCTTTAATTATACCCATGCTTGGTTGAATTCAAATATTATCGATTCTAATGCCATTTATAATACCGGAACTATTAATAGTGGCAGTGGTGATATTCGTTTTCAATACATTGAAAAATATATGGCTACACATTCATTATTGTTTAAACCTACAAAAGGACTAGATATTGCAATAGGTGAGTCCATTGTATATAGCGATAAAATAGATGTAGGCTTTTTAATTCCCCTGAATTTCTTCAAAATTTACGACAACAATCGAAGCAACTATCGCATCAATGCTGGTTCAAACGGACAATTTTTTTTACAAGCTAGTTCAAGAAATCACTTAAAAAACACACATTTATATGCGTCTTTGTTTATCGATGAAATAAGGGTAACGCAAATCAACAATCCTGCAAAAAGTAGAAATCAAGTAGGATATACTATAGGTGGATCTGTAACCGATATGCCATTAAAATACTTTACTGCTGGCATCGAATACACCCGTGTAAACCCTTATGTATACAGCAATTTACTTCCTACTCAAACCTATGCACAATACGCAGATCCATTAGGAGACTGGATGGGCAATAATTTCGATAGAATTACCTTATTTGCAAAATACACCCCATTTCCGAAACTAAAAACTTACTGTAGATACCAAATAATCCGAAAAGGAGGTACTGGAACTATTCAAGATCAATATCTTTCAGAGCCCCAACCTTCTTTCCTTTTCGATTATCAATACAAAAGAAATGATCTATTTGTTAAAGCATCCTACGAATTAATTAATAATTTTTACCTTATAGGAAGTTACCAATACAGAGTACAGGCACCTACAGCTTCTGCTTCAACGAAACGCTCAACCATTCAAGTAGGAATTACGTATGGCTTAAAATAATTGATGGAATTTAAAATGCAAAAGTAAAAATTAATACATTTAGATACACACATGCAATTAGCCAATATACTTTCGGACAGACACTATAATCACTTGCCGAGTTGGCAAATAGTATACGAATGGGAAAATGAAATTGCTGATGCTTTAGGATATACAATCACCAATAGTCCGAAAAATAAATTATTGATGGGATTGTACACTACACAGAATGGGCGTTTAACAAATAATCGGTTTACCGACTATTTTGACAATTTTTTTTCTCCTAAAAAATATTATTCGCTTTATTTTGAATTGTATACAAGAAGAAACAATGGCTTTTATAATAATAATCGAACTATACCTATTATTGTTGATTATTGGAATAATAGTTCCACTCAAAAAACAAAAAACAATTACCAAAACTGCCCAGCAGTTTTAGTAACAAGTTTAGAGGTGCTGAATTATTTTAAAACATACAAAATTAATGAACGGTTAATTCATTTTCCGATGAGTTTGCCTTCAAAATTCTTATTAAAACCGGATACGGTATTTGATAAAAAATATGATATAGTTTTAGCAGGAAGAGCAAATCCTGTATTATTGAACTATTTAAAAGAATTTGAACAGCAACATCCCGAAATTGAATATCTATACCAAATAATGCATAAGGGTTCATTATATTATTCAAGCAATCAAAGAGGAATTATAGGAAAATTTGATACCCGAGAGGAATACCTTCAACTTATACGAGCTTCTAGGGTTTCCTTTTATGCAACACCAGGCATAGATGGAGGTGAACAAAGAACAGGCAGTTTTAACCCTGTAACGCCAAGGTTTTTTGAATTACTTTCTGCAGGATGTAATATAATTGCAAGATATCCGGAAAATGCAGATACTCATTTTTTTGAATTACCTGCTATTTGTCCTTCAATTAATACGTATGATGATTTTAAGGAACAACTACAAACAGCATTAAATAATCCTTCCCCTGTAGCCAGAAATGCAGACTATTTAACTAAGCAATATACTTCGTGCAGAATACCTATTTTGCTCGACATACCATTCAAATAACAATTACCATGCAAAAAGCAATTATTATAACAAGCATTTTTGAGCCAACTGAAGCAGTAAAAGCTTTTGCGCAGTTACCCGATTACCAATTAATTGTTGTAGGAGATCAAAAAAGTCCTGAAAATTGGGATTGCAATGGTGCGAAATTTATTCCAGTAAATGAGCAAATGGAATTAAACTTTAATCTTATTAAAGTTTTACCGTTTAACCACTATTCTAGAAAAATGATCGGCTATTTAATAGCAATTCAACAAGGAGCTGATTATATTATAGATACTGATGATGATAATATCCCACTTGAGAATTGGGAATTCCCCGGATTTAATGGAAAATTTGACGCCATCGAGGAAAACCAACAATTTGTGAATATATATCAACTATTTACTGATCAAAAAATTTGGCCAAGAGGCTTACCATTACACTTAATTAACAAGCAATATTCTTTTACCGATATTATTAGCACAAGAGAATGTGAGGTTGGAATTTGGCAAGGTTTGGCTGATGAAGACCCAGATGTAGATGCTATTTACAGACTTACAAGTGATAAGCCTTGCTATTTTAATCAAAGGAATCCTATAGTATTATTAAACGGAACTGTTTGTCCGTTTAATACACAAAATACCATCATCCGCAAAGAATTATTTCCGCTATTATACCTCCCAACTTATGTAACATTTAGATTTACAGATATATTAAGAGGATTAGTAGCTCAACCCATCATGTGGTTATACAATTATACACTTGGCTTTACCAAAGCAACGGTAATTCAAAAAAGAAATCCACATGATTACATGAAAGATTTTATTTCAGAAATTCCAATGTACGAACAAGGAGAAAAAGTAATCAAAATTGTAAGCAATGCAATAAGTGCGGATAAGTGCATTACGGAGAATTTGTATGAGGCATACAAAGCGTTGTCCACTAACGGCATTGTAACCGAAAGAGAGTTGGTTACATTAGAAGCATGGATTAAAGACCTGAATTAACTATAAATGTCAATCCTAAAAATTATACTAATAAAACAAGCAATTATAGTATTACTGCAAATTCGTTGACTATTTATTTTTTGCTAAATCAACTTGTTGTGCAATCCATCGATAGGTATGCGTTAACCCTTCTTCAAGTGGACGGCTGGGTGCCCATCCTAATTTTTGTTGAATGAGTTTATTGTCGGAATTCCTACCTCTCACGCCAGTATGTGGAACTGGAATGTTTTTAATGGATAGATTTTTGGAAGCAATTTTCATTACTTTTCTCGCGAGATCATTCATCGACAACATTTCTTCTGATCCGATATTAACAGGGCCGATAAAATCGGCGTTCATTAAGCGTTCGATTGCTTCTAAGCACTCATCGATGTAAAGAAATGACCTGGTTTGTAACCCGTCGCCCCAAACTTCAATTGATCCATTTTCAGTTGCTTCAGCTACTTTTCTGCACAATGCTGCGGGAGATTTTTCTTTACCTCCAGTCCAGGTACCTTCTGGACCAAATATATTGTGAAATCTAGCAATACGAACATTAGTGCCATGATTTCTGTTGAATGCTAAGTATAATCTTTCGCTGAACAATTTTTCCCAGCCATAATCACTATCCGGCATAGCTGGATAAGCAGAATCTTCTGCACATTTAGGATTTTCGGGATCTTCTTGGTTATATGCAGGATATATACAAGCAGAAGAAGAATAAAATATTTTTTTAACCCCTACAAGCTGTGCTTGGTATAAGATATTTAAATTAAGTGAAGCAGAATTATGCATCACATTTGCATCATTTTCACCAGTAAAAATATAACCAGCACCACCCATATCGGCAGCGAGCTGATATACTTCATCAAAAGGTTGATCGATCACTTCACGTACCAATTTTTGTTCAGTTAAATCACCTAAAATAAATTCATCAGCAGCAGTTGTAGTGTATTCATGCGATTTGATATCTACACCACGAACCCAATGCCCTTCTCGCTTCAGCTTACTAACTAAATGACCTCCAATAAAACCACCAGCACCACAAACTAAAACTTTCTTCATAGAACCCTTTTTTTGGGAGCACAAAATTCGACAAATTCTTTGAAATTAAGCCAAATGAATTGAGGAACTATGGTAAAATATCTTTTATACAGCCTCTTTGGCTCAATTAATAGTCTAAAAAACCATTCTAAACCAGCATTTTGCACCCATTTTGGGGCTTGCCTTACTCTACCAGTATGAAAGTCGAAAGCGGCACCTACTGTAATAATAAAAGACACATGAACATATTTTGCCAATCGTTTGGCAAAATATTCTTGTTTAGGGGTACTTAATCCCACCCAAATTATATCTATTGCTAATTGATTGATTTTTTTAGCCAGTTCCATTAATTCGTCATCTGTCATGACGGTAAAAGGTGGGCTGTAAGTCCCAACTACGTTTTTATTGTTACATCTATTGGCACATTCAGCTTTTAAATCATCCGCAACGCCTTCTTTACCACCACAAAAAAAATGTTTAATAGGCAATAAAGCGCTTTGTTGCATTAGGGCTAAAAAAAAGTCGGGGCCATAACATCTTTTCATTTGAGTGGCCCCCTTCAATTTACCGATCCAAACCGTTGGCATTCCGTCGGGTAAATTCAAGTAAAATGAATCTAAAACTGCTTTAAAAGAAGGATTATTATGTGCTTCAATAATGCCATGAGCGCCGGTAGCACTTACGCAATGATTGAATTTATTGTTATTCAAGCTATCTTGAATAACAAGGTTTACCGCAGAGGGAATGTCTTTATTATATAATGCTATATTTAACACATTCACCATAAAATTATATATTATTGATTTTACGATTTAAATTTCGAATCAAGTAATACGGATTAAACCAACAATTGGTTAAAATAAAAGACACCAAAGAAGCAATGATGGCCCCAATAATACCATATTTTGGAAGTAATAAGTAACTAATTACCAAACCCATTATCCCTTGTATTGTTGCAACAATAGATGGCCACTTATTTAATTTTAGTGCTGACAAAAATACAGTAGGTACATGTTCGATAATAATTATTGCAACGAAAAAAGAATAAAACTGAAATAAATTAAGGATAAGGGCATCATTGTAATTACTCCAGGAAATAAATACTTTTTTACCAATTGTCAATACAATCGAAAAAACAAGTACAACTAAAAGACTCACCCTTATTAACACATTTAAAAAAGTTTTTTTCAATTGAACCCAATTTCCCTTTGCTTGTAAGTTAGATAGAGAAGGGAAAAGTACCATAGTAAAATTAGCAATCCCTACACCTATTACTTCGTAAAATTTGGTGACCAATAAATATCTGGCAACATTTATACTATCTACAAAATTGCTAATTAAAATAGTTTGCGCATTAAAAACCATTACACTTGCAATAGCACTTTGAAAATACCAAAAACAATAATAGAGATGATCACGTAATGTTGCAATACTAAATTTAGTGATAGACAAAGCATACTTTACTTCTTTTTTAGAATAAATAAACAATGCAATTAAATAAAATAAATTTACAGAAGCAGTTGCAATTAATAATAGCACTACAGAACCAAGTCTACAAATAAAAAACAGTAAAATAAATTCTATAATTGTTCTTATAATTCGTATGATTTTACCAACAAATATTTTATTGACCGATTGTATGATCACATCAAATAAAACAGAGAGAATATTTTGCAAAACAATTACGGCAACAAATAAAGGGGTAAATATTTCATTATTGGCAAGTTTTACATAACCGGATTTAAATAAGTACACATAAAAGGGTATAGCTAATATAAAAGAGAATAAGTAAAAGAAAAACATTACACTAATGAGTTTTTCTTTTTCAGTTAAGTTATGGATGAGTTTTCTTAAAAGGCCTGTATTTAAACCAAAATCAAAAATCGAGGAGAATATAATAAGATTAAGAATTACCCCGTAAATACTAAATTGTTGGGGGCCTAATTCTTTAACCAAGAAGGGAGTTAACACTAACGCAGATAAGGCGGTAACAGCCTGAGAGATGAATGTAAAACTAAGGTTAGATAAATAGCGCGTGTGCAGGCGGAGTATACCTTGGAAAAATGATTGAGAAAATAATTTAGGCATGCTGATCCTCCTTAGCAAATGCTTCTGTAACGAATGCAATACCTACAAATGTCCAGCAGGGAAAAGCACTCATCGGTCCTTCTAACGATACATCGAAAGTTGCGTTTACAAAAAAAGCAACTAGAATGCATAAGTAGGTTAAATATTCAGGAGAAATATTTTTATTCTTAAATCGAATGAATAAGGTGAACAAAAAGTACAGCCAAAGAAAAAAAATAGGTACACCAAAACGTGCTAATATATTCAAATGAAAATTATGGGGCGAACGCAATGAATCATCATCCATATGAATATCATCATCCACCGATAAATTTACCCCTAAGCCTTTACCTTGCATAAAGTAGGGTCCTAAAAAAGTGTAATCTACAATTTTTGCCCACCAGGCTAACCTCCACACAACATTTTCATCTAATCCATTTTGTTCTTTTCCGGGCTTAACGATACTGGTAATATTGTTTTTCAGTTGTTCTATTCCAATTTTTCTACCAGCAGTTTGCTCTGTTTCTTTGGTATTTAAATAAATTGGAAGTGCTACAATTAAAATTACCGGGATGAATTTTAAGTAACTGAAATATTTTTGTGCAAGTGCTGTTCTTCTTGAAAAGAATAAAAATAAGCTCAGCCCTACAACATACGACAACATTCCACCTCTATTATAAGTTGCTGTAATTAAAAATAAATATCCAATAAGCACCACATTCAGCAAACTAAATCGGAAACGCATTTTAATGTCTCCATTCATCATAAAAAAAGTGGCAATCAATAAATGACAAGCTAAATCTCCATTTTTATATAGAAAAAAAGGCAGTCCGCCTAAAAATGTAACTTCAAGTAAATTTGGAAAAATAGTTTTAAGTTGAAAACATATAGTTACAATTAATGGGAACCATTTGTAAACATTGGCTAATTTAGATTTTAAAATGGCTATATCATCTTTTAATAAAAAAATGATAAAAACAAACCAACAATAATTAAAAATAAAACTATCTCTTATTACATCTATTATTGCATACTGGCGTATACCCCTTAGCATATACACAATACTAACACCCAACAATACTAATAGTAGTTTTATCCTTTTATCCCAAACTATTTCAAGGGTTCTACATTGAGTAATTAGCAATAAAATGCCCATCAACCAGGTAGCTTCAGCAAGGTATGCATAAGCAATCCCTTTATTGAAATAACAATACAAGGCATATACAAATACAAACCAGTTAATATAATATTGTTTTAATTTCAACTAAAAAAGCAAATAATAGCATTTCGAATATCAAGTAATAGCAACCAGATTTTTTCAGTAAAATTAGATAAGCCAGCATGTCCTATGGTTGTTTCTCCAATACCCTGTGAAATAATTTCGGGAACTACTGCTCCTATATTTAACATTCCAGGAGAAATATATCTTTTAAACTCATCTACCGGATAGGAAATTTGTTTTGTTTGCTGAATTAAATAACGAGCAGTTTTTTTATTGATACTATACCCATACCCACTGCAAATAGTTTTAATAAAGGGCGTACCGTATTTAAAAGTTGGTGTTAGTTTATTTTTTGTACTTCTTAATAATTTAATATGTCCTAACCAACCGCCCCAAAAAAACAAATCGTATTTTCCTGTTAACCGATAAAAGTTAGCAATTAGCAAATCTACTTCATTGATTACACTATCTGATTCTAGAATTAAAAATGAAGCTGTTTCAGGAACATCCGATTGAACAATAGTTTGCCAGATTTTTCGATTAGAAAGCAAAACGCCTAGTTCACCTAAATTCAATGCCCTACCCGTTCTTTCTTTAGATTTGCCACGCAATTTATTAATAAAAGGAATTTTTTGGCGTGAGGGATATATAGCTTCCATTAGTTGTAAAGCGGGTAATTGCTTTTGCAACAAAACAACATTTTCTAACCTGCTTTTCTCATGAGAAGCAGTTATAATAAAGCCCTTTATATTATTTATATCACTCACCTATAGGCAAATTAGACAATAAACGATTATATAGCAATAATTGACTTTGCATGATGTTAACTTCTGAAAACTGTTCGGCATATTGCTTTGCATTTTTACTTAACAAACCGTAATTTGAATAATTATCCGCGTACAATAAAGTTGTTGCTAATTTTTCAGGACTACATATAAATCCGGTAACACCATCTTGTATCATTTCTGGCCTGGTTCCAATATCAAAGCCAATAACAGGTGTACCTAATCCCATAGATTCAACAATAGTTAGTCCAAAAGTTTCATATAATAAAGAAGATTGAATAGTATATTTAGCCGAACTCATTAAAGTTAATATTGACTGATGTGACAATTCCCCTTTAAAAATAATTTGTTGATTTGCAATATACTTCTCACGAAGTGACTGTTCTAGTATACCAGAACCAGCTACAATTAATTTAAAATGTGTAGGTAAAGTTGTCCAAACAGCTAATAGTAATTCTATCCCTTTTGTATGATCTAATCTGCCAACAAAAAGATAATCCTTTTTAATTACTTGATTAATTGGTTGAATTGATTTCAACATATTGGACTTAAGGGTAATTTTGCTTTCATCAACACCCAATTGAATAATTGTATTTTTTTGAAATATTGATAATACAATAAATTGGTCGATGTACTTAAAAACGTTTGACTTTTTATAATACCAAAAAGCCAACTGTGCAATAATACTTTGTAAATAAGATTTCCGGTAACACTTGTATTTAATGCCACTCAAGAATGTTTTCTTTTGCGTACATAGTGTACAAATACCAGAAGAAGCCCTATAAAAATCGCCACAAATACACCACCAACGGTAGTTGTGTAAGGTGTGTACTACTTTTGCGCCAGCATCTTTTGCTGCCTTAAAAACACTACCAGTAAGAATTGGAAAAAAGTTGTGAACATGAACAATTTGAATGTTGTTTTTTTTCACTAATGCATAAACCTCTCTGTAAATTGGTTTCGAAAAAAAAATGTTGGTTATTATTTCAAACTTGCTTTTGTCATTATTAGAAACCCTATATTCATAAACATTTTCATCCTTCAATATTTTTTTCAAAGCATTTAATTCATTGAAGTATACAATATCTTCTCCTCCGTTTACACTATAATGATTATGTATTAAGAGTACTTTCATTGGTTTATTGAATAGTAGATGAAGCAGATTTTGTAAAGGGAAACCTTTTATTTAATTGATAAGTTATAGATAAACTTGCCCTAAAATTTCTTAAATCAGATAATGAAGAAGGACCATCATAGGTGCCATCTAATTTAACCCATTGGTAATTTAATGCAGAAGTAAAATCAAATAGACCAGCAAATAACCAATTACCTTTTTGTATTTGTGCATGTGCCCCATAAGTTAAGTCTACCCAATTTCTGTTACCCCACCCTGCGCCAAATGTGTAAGATAAATATTGGTAATAATAAAAGTCATTATTATGTACCACTCTTTCGCCATGAATGCCGATTTTATTAAACCCATTTACCCAGCTGATATTTAAGCGTTGGCTGTTGCTCCCAGGGCCAATACCTGCACCTAAACTTTGTCCCAATTGAGTGTATCCTTGCCTAATACGCGCATTTGTATACCAGCTAGTTGCTCTTGGCACACTATAAGGATTTTGACTATTAAATATTAATCGCGGATCGGGCAATTGTAATCGAGTAATATCTGTCGAGAATTCAATATAATTTGATTTTTTACCAGTTAAAAATAATTTTCTAAACCCTGCATTATACCCTAAAGGAATAGTATCACCTAATAAATTAAATGGAGTAGCTACTTTATTGGAGCGTCCTACTTCGAAATAGGCTTCAGCTTTTTCTTCAGGCATTGCATAGCGAGCAAAAATTGAACCTAATTTAGCTACTTTTTCATCTTGACTAGAAGCCGTCCAAGAATAATTAAGTTTAGGATCTGCGTCTACATTTTTATTATAAAAATAATAGGAATGAGCAAATCCTATATATAAGTTTTTAACCCATTTAGGTTGTAAAGTAAAAATATATGCGGCAATAGTTCTTTGTGTGCTGCTAACTTTGGGAACGTATAAGCCGGGCCATACATTTTGTTGGCGCAAATTTTCTACTGGTTCAATTCCAGATGACTCTAATAAACCATATACCAATTGACCTTCTAACGTGCCAATTTTTGTATGCAATGGTTCTTTAGTATGTGCTGTAAAATGTACAAAGCCTGGCGCATTATTAGTTAATACCAATGAATTGTGTATTCCTGGTCCCCACCACAAATTTTCTGTAGAAAACCCTACCGAAAATTTATTGAAATTGTATTTGATGCTTGATTGACCGGGATAAAATTTTTGTACTTTTTGTGTACCATATCTACTAGGAAGATCTATTACATTGATATTCATGAAATAATAACGAGAAAAGAAATCGCCGTCATTAAAACTCAATGGTATAACATATTGCTCTTTATTTTGAGCGAATACAAACTCAGGTTGAAATTTAATAGACACTCGTCCTAATTGTGCGCTGATACCCAAGCTATACCTACTTTGCCAACCGCTCGCTTGTAATAATGTTCCGTTATTATAGCCCATTGGCAATGAATCATTGTAATTTGTGGTAAAATTTACATGATTCAATGCAATCCAATTTTGACTTGACACACCACTTTTAATTGTTGAAATGGGCCGAATAGTGAATGAACAATTGGAATATACAGTTGTTGAATCGGTTAATTGATTAATTCTGTGGACATCATCCAAATCGATTTGTTGAAGCAACCCATTATTTTGAGCAAAGCTGTTTATAGTGAAAAAAGAAAATGCCAACAAAATCAATCTTTTCAAAAAAATATTTTTATTCTTTACCATAGGTATGCGATATTTAAAAGTCCGTATAAGTTACCTTTATTGTTGTTTTTTAACCAGCTATAATTGGTAGAAAAAACTTGCTGTATTTCTGCAGAAGCAATTATTTTATTGAATTTCCACCTGGCAATCACCCCAATAGAAAAGTCGTTCCATTGATTGTCTCTTAGATAGAGGTTGTTTAAGTTTTGACCTAAAGACGCATCATATACTAATCCTTTAGGATCTTGTTGAATGCGTTGAAGTTTAATGCCTAATTTTTTTATACCATCTAATTTAGCTGCCGTAAATGTTTGTACATTATTTCCAAAGCCACTACCAGCACCTAAAATTTGCCGATTATTGGTCATACCCTGAAAAATTTGACCATGAACGTACCAATTACCCGAATTACGTAATACAAAAACACTGCTTTGTGCCATTTGCGTTATTTCTGTAGTTAGTTCTATCCAACTATTTTTCTTGGCTAGTGGCACTAATTTTTTAGCACCTACAATATATGCTGCTGCATGAATAGGGTCTACAACAAAATCTCGAGCATTGGCTTTGTGATCGTTAAAACCATATTCAAAATAAAATTCGGTATTTGCTTTTGGTAATAACCAACGCAAAAAGATACTTAATTGTTGGTCTCTCATTTTAGTATCTTCATCAGAAGTAGCATTTTTAAATATTGAAGTTAATACCGGTAAGTACTTTTGAACTATGGAGTTGTCTTGTACACTAAAATCTCTTTCATACAATTGAAAGGCACGCGTAGCACCTATAAAAAAACCTTTTAAAAACCGAGGCTGATAAGAAACCACCATTGCATTTAAGTATCTCCAATCATTGCTAAAAGCTTGCGGCTTTAGGAAAAAATTTTCATACAATCCTCCATCAGCAGAGTCTTCATTTAATTTACCGCCAATAATTTGAAACTCAAAATGTCCAATAGGTGTTTTTATGGGTCGAATGGTATGAATGTTAAAATGTGCG
>CANGCK010000071.1 GCA_947452295.1 Sphingobacteriia bacterium | reverse complement strand
GATCAAATATTTTCTGCAGGAAGTAAAAGTGAGGATTAAAAAATTCATCCCTCTAAGCATATTCACACAAAAGCCCCTTTAAAAAAGGGGCTTTGTATTTATAAGCAAACAATCGAAAAAACAATCTCAACATTTTACTAAATTCAATTTTAGCCTTGTCTCCAATAAAATGGTGCAACAAAATACAAAAATTTCACAAAAAAATAACTTTACAGCAATTTTTTTTATTTATTAACTATCGTTTGTTAGTTTATACGCAAGTTAAAAGGTTTCAATTTATCAGCCAAAAAATTTCTTCCTTTTCTCCTGCTTAGGCTAATTTATACAGTAATTTGGCCATCTCTCCATCTCTCATAGCCTATACCATGCTCCTTTTATTCAACAGTTAACTTATTCGCAATTTTAGCGTAAATAACATCATTAATAAATACAATATTTCGTAAATCTTCTATTTTTTTATAGCTTCCATGTTGTTTTCTATATAAAACAATTGATTTGGCTATTTCCTCTGGGATTTCTACTGATAGTAAACTTCCAACTGATGCTTTGTTGATATTTACCAAGCCATTTGTAGTTCCATAATTATCTTTTGCTGATATTTCGCTTGCTGATGGAGTTGGCTTTAAAGCGGTTAATTTTAAATAAGGCTGTAACCGCTCAAACAAACTATCCGATATGCCATAAGTTTTCTTTACTTCCGCTACCTCTTTAAAGCCGCCTAACTTATCCCTAAACTTAATAATCCGCTTGGCTATTACAGGCCCAATACCCGGCAAAGCTTCCCATTCTTGTTGGGTTGCTGTATTAATTTCCACTTCCTGAGTTTTCGCTTGAATACTTCGGGGCATTGTTTGCCAATGTGTAGGTGCTTCCCCTTGAGAATAATTCACATTATCATGCCTATATGAAGCCGTTGAATAGCGTGCATTTGTTTCCATAGAAGTAATATGAATAAAAGGCATCAATCGCTTTGCATCGCTGGGTGATATACCCCATATTTTTTGTATATCGGTTGCATCCCTAAACTTGCCGCCTTTATTCCTATAATTGATAATGGTTTTTACTGTTCTTGGTTGTATACCTAATGTTAACCACTGCGCTTCATTAATAGTATTGGGGTCAAAAACAAACAGTTTTACCTCCTTTACTGCCTCATCCGATTCTGCATAATTACCTACTGTTTTGTTATTGTAATAGGCCTTTTTTTCTTCCATTGGTGCTTTACCAAACAGCTTTAAGGAGCTTGTATCGATTTTACCAACTGGCATTTCTGGCTTATATACTTCCGGTATCACTAAAAATAGCGCTAGCGCAATTAATAAAACAGCAATACCTATCCGCTCTTTCTTAGAAAAAGTTAGGTAATCTTTCCAAATTCTTTTCATCCCTTTAATTTTTTAAAAGGGCTACAAACAAATGGTTAATCCGTCATATGCCAACTGCATATTTGCAGGCAACTCACTATTAATGGTTGCATGTTTACCCAATTGGTGACTTATATGGGTAAAATATACAGTAGGAATAGCTAATTCTTTTGCTAACTGCACAGCTTCCGACAATGTAAAGTGCGATACATGCTGTTCCTTCCGCAATGCATTCAACACCAATACTTCCGAGCCAACTATTTTTTGTTTTTCTTCCGCTGTAATATAATTCGCATCAGTTATATAGGTAAAATTGCCAAACCTAAATCCCAAAACAGGCATTTTATGGTGCATGACTTCTATTGGAAGTACCGAAATATCGCCTACATTAAAAGGCTTATCGAATATAGTCTGCAAATTAATATCGGGTACTCCTGGATATTTATTATCGCCAAATGCATAATAAAAATCGCGTCGTATAGCTTCTTCTGTTAATGAATTGGCATATACCGGCATACTACTTTCCGAAAAATAATTGAATGCCCTTATATCATCCAGTCCCGCCAAATGATCTTTATGTGGATGTGTAAATAAAACCGCATCTAATTGAGTAGTATTACTCCGTAACATCTGACTCCTAAAATCAGGCGTTGTATCTACCACCAACGTCGTGGAGGCCGTATGAACCAAAATGCTGCTTCTTAATCTTTTATCGTGTAAATCTGCTGATTGGCATACCTCACAGCTACAGCCAATCATCGGAACACCGGAACTGGTTCCTGTGCCTAAAAACTGAACACTTATAGTTGGTGTATTATTCACTGTATAAAACTAAGTGAAAAAAGAGAAGATGATATAGGTATATCCCGCAAATTTTAAGAGGCTACTAGTGTGTATTTCCGAACAACTTCGTCATATAATTTCTGCGATTCCAACGTTAAACTATCGTATGAAATTTCTACCTGCGGTATGATTTCCATCAATGTATTGATTCTACCTTCGGTACTTAAAAATTTATTCAATACAACCACTTTTCTTGATTCTAATACACACCAACCACTCTGAAAAGTACCCCTTTCATAACGCACCACATAGCCCGATTCGCCCAATATATCGCCCAATTTATCTAATGTAGATTGTGTATACTTCATAATGCTTACAACCTCCTTTTACAGAAATTTACCTTTTCCAAAATTAGCACCATAATTGGTTTTTTAGCGTTGCAATTATCCACAAAGTTCAAGCCTATAAGTCAAGTTTGTGGGTAATTTTTTTATTTAGATTCCATTTTTATGAAAGGAACAATCATCTCTTCCAAACTTATCCCCCCGTGCTGAAATGTGTTTTTATAATAATTAACGTACTGATTATAGTTATTGGGATAACATAAAAAATCATCTTCCCTAGCAAATATATAAGCCGAATTAATGGTGGGTACCGGCAAGCCGGCTTTTTTAGGATCTTTAAATGCCAACACCTCTTTTTCCTCAAAATTTAAATTCCGCCCATGTTTATACCGTAAATTACTGGTGGTTTGCTTATCTCCCACCACTTTTATGGGATTTTTTACCCGTACACTTCCGTGATCTGTCCCTAAAATTATTTTAATAGGTTTACCGGCAATTTTTTTCAATGCCTGGTTTAACGGACTATGCTCAAACCAACTGCGTGTTAAACTTCTATAACTAGTTTCATCACTGGCCAATTCTTTCAACACTTCCATTTCGGTTCGGGCATGACTCAACATGTCTACAAAATTGTATACAATTACATTTAAATCATTACTCAACAAATTGTGAATATTACTCACCAATTGCTGCCCATCGCTGTGATTCAATATTTTATGGTAGCTAAACTTTACGTGTTCCTTTTTTAAGCGTTTTAACTGCGCCCTCAAAAAATCTTCTTCAAACAAGTTCTTTCCGCCTTCATCCTCATCGTTTTTCCATTGTTGTGGAAAATTTTTTTCTATATCCACCGGCATCATCCCCGCAAAGATGGCATTTCTGCAGTACTGGGTGGCCGTTGGCAATATAGAATATATCGTCTCTTCTTCTGTAACCTTAAAGTTTTCGGCAAATATGGGCTGAATGGCTTTCCATTGATCGTACCTAAGGTTGTCTATTAATATAAAAAACAATGGCACTTTCTCGGCTAAATGTGGCAAAATTTTAAACTGCATCAAATGATGGCTCATAATAGGCGAATCGCTCGATGATGGTTCTACCCAACTCGCATAATGTTTGCTGATGTATTTACTAAATGCAGCATTGGCCTCTTTTTTTTGATCTGCTAAAATGTCCTTCATTTCCGGACTATCACTTTTTTCCATCTCTAACTCCCAGTATACCAACCGTTTATACAATTCAACCCATCCGTTGTAATCAGGATTGCCCATCAATGCCATCATCAACTCATTAAATTGCTGCTGGAAGGTGGTGGTGGTCTTTTCCGCAACCAATCGCTTATTGTCAATTATCTTCTTTAAACTCAGCAATACCTGATTTGGATTCACCGGCTTTATTAAGTAATCACTTATCTGACTTCCTATCGCCTCATCCATCAAATTTTCTGTTTCATTTTTTGTAATGAGTACGATGGGTAAATGTTGGTGTATGGCTTTCATCCGGGTAAGTGTTTCTAATCCTGTTATGCCTGGCATACTCTCATCCATCAATACTACATCTATATCTGCATCTTTAATAAATTCAATGGCGTCATACCCATTAGTTAGTGTATGTACATGGTATCCCTTGCTTTCTAAAAATATTTTCTGTGATTGAAGGCTTTCCATCTCATCATCTACCCATAGAATATTTGCTATTGCCATAATTGCTATTTTAATGAATTTAGTTGCTAATATGTGCTAAAGCTATTTATAATTTTTACGTGTTTATATTTTTTACTTTTTAATTTTGAACCTTTATTGTTAAATTTTGAATTCTGACTTTTGAATTTGAGCTTTTGAATTCTGACTTTTGAATTTTGAATTTGATCTTTTGACTTTTTAATTTTGAATTTTGAATCAACAGCATGGCAATTACCAAAAGAAAAATTATCAATGATCCGGTATATGGTTTTATTACCATCAATCACCCGCTGATTTTTTCAATAATAGAACATCCATTCTTTCAACGATTGAGAAGGATTCAACAGATGGCAATGGCTCAATTGGTATATCCAGGCGCTGTTCACACTCGTTTATTACATGCTTTAGGCGCCTATCACTTAATGTGTATGGCTGTTAACGAATTAAGAGATAAGGGTGTAGTTATTTCTGCAGAGGAAGAAATTGCTGTTAAATCAGCCATTTTATTGCATGATATTGGCCATGGACCCTATTCGCATGCCTTAGAACACGTGCTAATTCCTCATACCAGTCACGAAGAAATATCGCTGCAACTGATGCAGCAAATGAACAACGATTTAAATGGTCAACTTAACCTTACCATACAAATTTTTACCAATAATTACCACAAACCTTTTTTACACCAACTCATCAGCGGACAGTTAGATGTTGATCGAATGGATTATTTAAGCAGAGACAGCTTTTTTTCGGGCGTTAGTGAGGGCGTAATTGGCTACGATCGAATCCTTAAAATGTTAACTGTACAAAATAATTGCCTAATGGTAGAAGAAAAAGGCATTTACAGTATAGAAAAATTTCTAGTGGCTAGGCGACAAATGTACTGGCAAGTGTATCTTCACAAAACAGTGGTGTCGGCCGAAAAAATGATGGTGAAAATATTGGAAAGAGTGCGTGAACTTTTCCAATATACCGATGAATCCATTAAAACAGTGCCCCCACTCGATTTTTTTCTGGGTGAATACACCGGTTTGATGGATGATCAGGCTTTAGCACATTTTTGTGCTTTAGATGATGCCGACATCATTAGTGGCATAAAAAAATGGAGTTATCACCCCGATCCAGTGCTTTCTTTGCTTTGTAAGCGGTTTTTAGACAGAAAATTGTATAAATCTCGCATTCAGGCCGAACCTTTTGAAGAAGAATTTGTACAACAAAAGTTAACGCAAGCTATCCAACAATTTGGTATTCAACCAAAAGAGGCACACTATTTGTGCTTTACCGGAATGGCTACCAATACCACCTATCAGCGTAAAGATGAATCCATCAATATTCTGTATAAAGATGGTACAGTGAAAGACATTGCTGAAGTAGATAATACCCTGATTCAGCAAAATCTTTCTGCCCAAATAAAAAAATTTTACATTTGTCTGTTAACTTAAATAGTATATATGCAATTTAGTGCTTCCCAAATAGCAATGATAGTTCAAGGGAAAATAGAGGGTAATGCAAACGCCTCTGTAACCTCTTTCGGAAAAATTGAGGAAGCAGTTTCTGGACAGCTTTCATTTTTGGCGAATCCTAAATATGAAGACTATTTATACAATACCCATGCCTCAATTATTATTATTAACGCTTCGCTGGAATTAAAACATCCGGTTAATGCAACCCTTATTCGCGTTGCAGATGCCTATAGCGCTTTTGCTACCTTAATGGCAAAATACCAAGAACTAGAAGCGCAACAACTTATTGGTGTTCAACACCCTAGCTTTATTGCGCCTACCGCTATCATCGGAAAAAATGTTTTTATAGGGGCTTTTGCTTACATCAGTGAAAAAGTACAAATTGGGAATAATACTAAAATTCATCCTAGTGCCATCATTGGCGATAGCGTAAAAATTGGCGACAACACCATTATACACGCAGGCGTTAAAATTTATAACGATAGTATTATTGGCAACCATGTTATTATTCATGCCGGCACAGTTATAGGCAGCGATGGCTTTGGATTTGCTCCTCAGGCAGATAAAACCTATAAAAAAGTACCCCAATTAGGTAATGTTATTGTTGAAGATTTTGTTGAAATAGGTGCTAATACTACCATCGACAGGGCTACAATGGGTTCTACCATTATCCGACGTGGAGTTAAATTAGACAACCTCGTTCAAATAGCGCATAACGTAGATATTGGTGCTAATACTGTTATAGCGGCGCAAACCGGTATAAGTGGAAGTACAAAAATTGGCGCCTATGTTATGATTGGCGGACAAGCTGGTGTTGCCGGACATATTTCTATTGCCGATGGCAGTAAAATAAATGGAAAAAGCGGCGTAACCAAAACCATTAAAGAACCCAATAAATCATTTAATGGCTTTCCAGCAGTAGATTTTTCTACTTCCATGAGAATCAATGCTACCTCACGCAACCTTCCGGAAATGGAAAAAAGAATCAAAGAATTAGAAAATATTGTGCAGCAACTGCTTTCGGATAGAAGTTAATGCCCTTTTTACTTAATAAAACCAGCCTTAAAGCTTATTTTTGCAGAATAGGCTATTGGGTAATTACCCGATAGCCGATTTTTTAAATTGAGATACTATATGGACGCAAATTTTAACCCAGATAAACAACATACGCTCTGCCAACCCATTAACATCAGCGGTACAGGTTTACATACAGGCATTTTAGTAGATATGACCCTTCGGCCTGCTAATCCAGGTTTTGGTATTCAATTTCAAAGAATCGATCTTCCCAATCAGCCAATAATAAAAGCCGATTGTGATTTAGTAACCGATACCAGCAGAGGCACCACCCTTCAAGTGGGTGAAGCCAAAGTAAGTACAGTAGAACATGTATTAGCCGCTTTAGTAGGCATGGGTGTAGATAATGTATTGATTGAATTAAATGGCCCTGAAATACCTATTATGGATGGCAGCTCTGCCCCTTTTATTGAACTGATAGAAGAAATTGGGGTATTAGAACAAGAAGCCGCCAAAGCTTGGTACAGCCTCGATGAAAACATTTACCACTACGATGAAACCAAACGCGTAGAAATGGTGGCTTTACCTGCTATGGATTATCAAATAACAACCCTCATAGATTTTAATAGCCCTGTTTTAGGAACACAACATGCCGGTTTAAAAACCATCAAAGATTTTAAAACAGAAATAGCCCCTTGCCGCACTTTTTGCTTTTTACATGAACTAGAAATGCTGCTCGATCATGATCTAATTAAAGGTGGAGATATTAACAACGCTATTGTTGTGGTAGACAAGCCTGTTACCGATGAAGAAATGACTCGCTTGGCAAAAGTATTTAAACGCGATAAAATTGAAGTGAAAAGTGAAGCGTACCTCAATAATCTCGAATTGCGTTTTCCTAATGAACCAGCCAGGCATAAACTATTGGATGTAGTGGGCGATCTTGCCCTAATTGGCTATCCAATCAAAGCTCGAATCATTGCCAACCGTCCCGGACATAGCTCCAACGTTGAATTTGCAAAGAAAATTAAACAATACATCAAAAAAAACAAGCATGTTAAAGATGTACCTGTTTACAACCCCAATATTCCACCCGTTTATACGCTAGAAAAAATAGAAAAAACATTACCACATAGACATCCATTTTTATTGGTAGATAAAATCATTGAATTAACCGACACTTGTATTGTAGGGGTAAAAAATGTTACGTTTAATGAATGGTTTTTTCCGGGTCACTTTCCTGGAAACCCTGTAATGCCTGGTGTATTGCAAATCGAAGCATTGGCACAAACAGGCGGTATCCTTTGCATTAATTCAATGCCCGAAGGCGAATATGATACCTATTTCTTAAAAATAGATAATTGTAAATTCAAACAAATGGTAAGACCCGGTGATACCATGGTACTTAAAATGGAGTTTACCGGACCTATTAGGCGCGGCATTTGTGAAATGAGAGGAACTGTATATGTAAACGGCAAAGTAGCTACCGAAGGCGACCTTGTGGCACAAGTAGTTAAACGTGCAGGTAGCTAACTAAAATAAAATTTATTGCTCAGAACTAATTTAAATATGACACATCCTTACACGTATATAGATCCCAATGCACGAATTGCACCCAATGTTAAAATCGATCCCTTTACCGTAATACATGGTGATGTGCAAATTGGTGACGGCACTTGGATTGGTAGCAATGTAACCATAATGGAAGGTACCAAAATCGGCAAAAATTGCAGGGTTTTTCCTGGTGCTGTACTGGGTGCTATACCGCAGGATCTTAAATTTTTTGGCGAAAAA
This sequence comes from Sphingobacteriia bacterium, assembly GCA_947452295.1. Classification (GTDB taxonomy): domain Bacteria; phylum Bacteroidota; class Bacteroidia; order Chitinophagales; family Chitinophagaceae; genus Sediminibacterium. The sequence continues at coordinate 4,423 of CANGCK010000071.1, read as the reverse complement.
ACAACTGTTGAAATTGGCGACAATACCACTATCAGAGAATTTGTAACCATCAACAGAGGTACAGAAGACCGTGGCAAAACCACCATTGGCAACAACTGTTTAATAATGGCGTACAGCCATATTGCTCACGACTGTATTGTTGGTAACCACTGTATTATGAGCAATAGCGTACAGGTTGCCGGACACGTTACCATTGGCGATTGGGCAATAGTTGGTGGCGTTAGTGCCATCCACCAATTTGTTAATGTAGGGCAACATACCTTTATTGCTGGTGGTAGCCTAGTGAGTAAAGATGTGCCCCCCTATATTAAAGCTGTTAGAAATCCATTAAGCTATGGCGGCGTAAATAGCGTAGGACTTAAAAGAAGAGGTTTTCCGCTAGAACAAATTAACCATATTTTAGATGTATATAGAACCATCTACAACAAAGGTTTTAATACCACACAAGCACTTGAATTTATTGAAGAAGAATTGCCCGCAACTGATGAACGCGATGAAATTGTAACATTTATCAGAGAAAGCGGACGTGGCATAATCAAGCGTTTTACAAAGGGTGCCAATGATGATGAATAATTTTTCTATATCTATAGAAAATGCAGGTAAGCGATTTAATAGAGAATGGATTTTCAGAAAACTCTCTTACAACTTTCATTCTGGTAATGCTTATGCTATTACCGGATCTAACGGAAGTGGAAAAAGCACTTTGCTGCAATGCATTGCCGCCAGCAGCAGTTTAAATGAAGGTCGCATACAATTTAATCAACCAATTAATAACCAAATATTGCCCATCGATACAGCGCATCATCACCAATATTTATCCATTTGCGCCCCCTATTTAGAGCTGATTGAAGAAATGACCACCACCGAATTTCTCCAATTTCACCAACAGTTTAAGCCCTTACTATCAAACATTTCTATAGCAACCATCATTGAAACAATTGGGTTAACAAAATCTGCCAATAAACAAATACGCTACTTCAGCAGCGGGATGAAGCAACGACTTAAGCTAGCACAAGCAATATTTTCTAATACACCCCTTGTTTTATTAGACGAACCTTGCACTAACCTCGATCAAGAAGGATATGCACTTTATCACCACTTAATAACTACTTATTGCCAGCAGAAACTGGTTATCATTTGTAGCAACGATCCAGCAGAAATAGATTTTTGCACAGAGCAAATTAATATTGTAGCTTACAAATAAAAAATGCGCTCACTTTTTATTGTACTGCTTAGCCTTTTTGTGACCAATACTTTTGCGCAAAAAGCCGAATACCTTATTGTGATTACTTCCGACGGTGTTCGTTGGCAAGATGTATTTACCGGTTTAGATACTACTATTGCCAATAATAAAAAATACCATGAAGGCGATAGCACTGCCCTACGCCAAAAATTTTATGCTGATGCGTTTAACCAACGCAGACAAATGCTAATGCCTTTTTTATGGTCTACTATTGCCGCAAAGGGTCAAATTTATGGCAATAGAACACTCCACAATTATGTGAATAATGCTAATCCTTACTGGTTTAGCTACCCAGGCTACAGCGAGATTTTTACTGGTTTTGTAGATACCGCCGTAAATTCAAACGACTACATGCCCAATCCAAATATCACTGTTCTTGAATACTTACAACAACAACCTGCCTTTCACAATAAAGTAGCCGCATTTGGTGCCTGGTCGGCTTTCGATCGAATTTTAAATGAAAAAAGATCGGGTATACCCGTAATGTCCGGTTACGATGCTACCGCCCCATTTAATGCCACCAAAACACAACTTCTTCTCGACAAAATGCTGGCAGAAACTTACCGCCCTTGGGGTACCGAAGAGTGTTTAGATGTATTTACTCATCATAATGCCATGAATTATTTAAAAGAAAAGAAACCCGATGTATTGTACATTTCTTATGGCGAAACCGATGAGTGGGCACATGCAGGCAAATACGCTTCTTACCTGAAAGCAATCAACCAGGTTGATAAATGGATTGCCGAAATATGGGATTTTGTTCAGCATGATCCTAAATACAAAAATAAAACTGCCATTTTAATCACTACCGATCATGGTAGAGGTGATGAAAATAAAGATGAATGGACCAGTCATGGCGCTAAAATTAAAGGTGCAAATGAAATTTGGATGGCTTTATTAGGCCCAGGCATCAAACCATTGGGCGAATTAAATAAGCCTCAACAACATTATCAACAACAAGCAGCTCAAACAATGGCCGAAATACTAGGTGTTTCCTTCAAAGCCAAACACCCAGTTGCACCTGCATTACCTTTTAACCAATAAGCATACTATTTTACAAAAAAGTCATCAGGTTCATTGCTTACCAGCAAACCTGATGACTTTTTTTGCCTTTTGAATTTTGCCTTTTGAATTTTTTACCTTCTGCTAGCAATCAATAAATTCAAATCAGTAAATTTTAAATCGAACCGCTGGCTAATATAAAAATCAGTAAGGGCGCCTCTAAATAAATAGACTCCTTCGCGTAGATTAAATTTATGCCATATCATTTCTTCTAAACCACCTTCACCACTCACTTCTAATAACAGTGGCATTAATACATTACTCACTGCCTGACTAGCTGTGCGAGCAAAACCACTGGGGATATTGGGCACACAATAATGTACCACATCGTGCTTTACAAAAGTGGGTGCTTTATAACTGGTTAATTCGCTTGTTTCAAAACACCCCCCCCTATCAATTGCTACATCAATAATTATACTACCCGATCGCATATTGGCTACCATATCTTCCGTAACAACAACAGGCGCTCTTCCAGATTCGCTGCTTAATGCACCTACCGCTACTTCGCATGTTTTTAACTGCTTAGCCAAAATTTTAGGTTCTAATACACTCGTCCAAATACGTTGCCCCAAATTATTTTGCAACTGTTTAAGTCGATATACATTGTTGTCAAAAACTTTTACGGAAGCGCCCAATGCCAATGCATTTCTCGTTGCAAATTCACCCACAATACCAGCCCCTATAATTACTACTTTAGTAGGTGGAATACCGCTAATACCTCCCAACAAAACCCCCTTACCATCATTAAAACTACTTAGGTACTGACCAGCAATTAACATTACTGCACTTCCTGCAATTTCACTCATACACCTAACAATAGGGTAAGTGCCACTATCGTCTTTTAAATTCTCAAAACTAATAGCGGTAATACGTTTTTCCATCATTTTTTCAATAACATCTTTTTTTAAAGCCGAAAGATGAATAGGAGAAATAATGGTTTGATGCATCTGCAACAATGGCAAATCAGCTGATACCGGGGGAGCACTTTTAATTAATATGGGACATTTAAACACTTCAGCCCTATCATACACTATTTGTGCACCTGCTTCAGCATATTCTTCGTCTTTAAAATGACTACCCTCTCCGGCATTGTGTTCTACTGTAACTCGATTACCATTAGCTACCAATACACCCACCGCATCGGGTGTAAGGGCAATGCGGTTTTCTTGAAAAGCCTCCTCTTTAGGAATCCCAATTTGCAATTGTGCACCCTGAGGTTTAACATCTAACACTTCTTCCAATGTTTCAAAAAAAATAGAGGGACTGATACTTGGTCTGCTGGTTGCCATATAATAACTTAAACTTGAAGTTAATCAATAAGAGGGAGAGTTCATCATTCAATATCCCCTGCATTATTTTCAGAAAAGGTGAAAAGTCTTCTGGTATATACATCCAACATTTCAATTTTAATATGCAAGGTTTTTTCGGGTAATAAACTAGGTGCCTGTTCGGGCCATTCTACAAAACAATACTCGCCACTCAACAACACATCTTCCACACCCGCTTGTATAGCTTCTGTTTCATCCTTTAATCGATACCAGTCCATATGGTGTATTATACCTGCTTCTGTACTTTTATAGTCATTTATTATGGCAAAAGTGGGACTACTTACCGCATCATCTACTCCCAATACTTTGCATAAACCATGTATAAAAGTGGTTTTACCAGAGCCCATCGGGGCATGAAAAGCCCATACAGAAAACTTCTTCCCTTCTTTCCATAACCCTGCGGCAACAGCAGACAACTGATCAATTGTAAAAATGGCATCCATAACGCAAAGATAATTAGTAAATGGAGTGAGGGGAGGAAAATGACATTTATGATAAAATTTTATTTATGATAAAATTTGTCATCCGTCCATTTCGCAGGATTATTAATGATATAATTCGCAATAATTTGAAATGATTTTTCATTCCGTATAACGTGTTCATAATAATTTCGTTGCCACAATTTGCCCATTGTTTTATTGTTTGATTTATAAATATTCAAGCATCCATTCGTTACCAATGATTTATAAGCGCCAATTATATTCCCAACCGTAGGGGCAACCCTTGCGGTTGCCCCTATATCCGCATTTTGTGGTACATCCGCATTTTGTGGTACATCCACATATTGTGG
>CANGCK010000070.1 GCA_947452295.1 Sphingobacteriia bacterium | reverse complement strand
CCAAAGCTTATAATAGGAAATGGTGCATTCATTAAGTGAGGTACCGTAAATTCTACTATCTCTTCAGCCGTAGGTTTAAAAGTTAATCGTTCTTGAGTAGATACAATGGTTTCCTCTGCTGGTTGAAAGGATATACATCCAATGCAGTTAGCATTGCATGCTGGTGAGGTAGGAACAGGACACTCCCATCTGCCTAATGCAAAGTTTTTTGCAGCCGGACAACAATACGTCATACAGCAATTTTCCATAAGATGTTTTACCAGTCTGTTATGCGGATAGTTCTTTAATAAATGTTCAGTACCGGTTTCAATAGCTGCTTCATCATATCCAGCTGCTTCTTGCCTGATGTCCTTTTCTATTCTTACTGCCGGTACCCAATTTTTATTGTCTCTCCAACCTACTGCAGTATAACAAAACAAAGGAAGTGTGGGCGCATCTGGCATTGTTTCATAAGCGGCTATAAATAAACCAGTATGAGCAGGTGGAATGAATGCAGCTACAGCCCATCCTTTTTCACATAAACGCATTTCTCCGGTTGTTACATCAATGCCAATCCCTCTTCTGCCAGGGAGTTCATATAAATTACCTCCATGCGGAAGTTCAATCCATTGCTCTTCAGGCACTTCAAATGCATCCCAACCTGCGCGGCCAACAGCATACAATGTATCGTCTTCAAAAATATTACCCTCGCCATCTGAATATAGTAAATATGGAGTTGTACTCATTATTTTGTTGGTTATTTGTTGGTCAATTGTTGTTGAGCAAATGTATTGAACTCTTGCTCTAAAGAAGGAGCTACCTCACTATCTATTACTTTTTGAAAAAGCTTATTATTGTTGAAATCCAATGTAAGTAAACCATCTTTTATGACAACATTTTTTAGTTCGTTCCACAAATATTTCTTTTTAGGAAAACTATTAATTACAATTTCTGTTTCATCAAACGCAATTTCTTCCTGAAACTTGACTTGCTTTTCTAGAGCAGCAGCTAATAAATAAATTACCGATATATATATACCTCCTTTTTGGGTATACCATCCTATTGCTGCCATTAAAAGCCCCAATCTAAATGACGGTTCAATATTTCTTTTAATCTGGTTCAAACAAAATAACCACCAAATGGCTATTAAAATGGTTAATGCAATTACTGAAATACTTTTTTGGGGCTCAACAATCGAAGTTCCAAAAAATGCAAGGATCGTTAAGAATAGCATTAACTGACTAATGCTGTTAATTCGTTTATTGCTATTTTTCTTTATTACAATGATAAAGTCGAATGTTTTCATGTGCTTGCATTGATGCCTGTTGAATTTTCTCTTGTATCTTTTCCCTTTTGACTTTTCCCTTTTGGATTTTCCCTTTTGAATTTTGATTTTTGCTTTTTAGGATACCATTAAATTACAAAGTCGCCATAAAATTCTTGCACCTACATTACTATCCCAGTCAGTTTCACCAACACCGATCTCCACCAAATCAAATCCAATGAGTTCTTTGCCACTCTCCTTTATTTTCTTTATCAAATACATCATTTCTTCACTTTCAAATCCTCCTGGAACAGGTGTCCCTGTACTTGGACAAAGTTTTTGGTCTAAACCGTCTATATCAAAACTGATGTATACTTTTTGAGGAAGATGTTGTACTATTTCATCTGCAATTTGCTTCCAAGACTGACCTTCAAATAGTCTTTCTTTGATAAGTTTATCGAAGTAGGTAATTATTCTAAAATTACTACCACAAATCATTTCCCACTCATCTTCGCAATAATCGCGAACACCCACTTGAACTAGTTTTGTAAGTTCAGGTATTTGGTTCAATACATTGTACATAATTGATGCATGAGAATATACAAAGTCTTCGTATTTTTTTCTTAAATCACAATGGGCATCGATTTGTAAAATCCCAAATTCTCCATGCTTTTCTGCTAAGGCCTTTATTAAACCAAATGGAGTACTATGGTCGCCGCCCAAAACCGCAACCAGCTTCCCTTTATCTAGTAAATCCTTACTCTGATCATATACCCACTTATTCATTATTTCACTGCCTTCATTAATTTCTTTAAGGCTTTTGCACATGAATTTATTTTCTTCAGTTTTGGCACCTTGTGAAATATAATCAATATATAATTCTGCTTCCTTTCTTAGATAGTCACTTTTAAACAATAATTTTTTGTTAATATCCTTCATGTAAAAGCCCTTCCTCCAACCATCTTTTCCGTCTATATCTAAAATGTCAACTTGAAGACTCGATTTGAAAATATGATCTGCCGCTCTAGATGTCCCAGCACCGTAACTTACTGTTACTTCCCAAGGCACCGGTAAAATTACCAATTGAGCATTTTCTTCGGTAAATGGAAGCCCAAATATGTTGTTATTTGGATTCGATACTGCGTTCGGGTTAAATTCTGCTAAATCAATCATATTAAGTGAAAATTGAAAACAGTTCGCAAGTTAGTAGCTATTTTCCAAATCAAGTCATTATCGCCCTTCATTTGTACTAAAAAAAGTTAAATATTTCACAATCAAATTTTAAATGAAGAAACAGTCAAAGGAATAGGGTTTATTCGACCATTGGATTAACTTTGCCTCATAAAACCCTACTGATGAAAACAACTCATATAATTATTCTAGTACTTATTGCTGCTGCCATTGCTATTTTAGTTCAGTTTTCAGGCGATTTAACCACTTATGAAACCATTGCTTCTGCAAAGGCTAAGCCAGGTAAATTTGTAAACTTAATTGCCAAAATCGATAAATCTAAATCAGTAGAATACGATGCAATAAAAAACCCTAATTATTTAAGTTTTGTAGCAATAGATACTTTGGGTAATGCCATTAAAGTAGTTTATCACGATGCTAAACCAACAGATATGGAAAAAAGTGAGCGCCTGGTATTAAAGGGCACCGTTAAAGACGGATATTTTGATTGCAAAAATATTTTATTGAAGTGCCCCTCAAAATACAAAGACACACCAGGAGCAATGAAAAATAACTTGCAAGCTGCTAATTAAACCTACTATCAACTAACTGAACTTCTTTTCATGAACTATATTGGTGAACATTTATTACCCGGTCAAATTGGACATTTTTTTGCAATAATTTCTCTTGTAGGCTCTTTATTGGCTACAATTGCTTTTTATAAATCTGAAAAAGCGGCCAACCTACTTGAGCAGCAATCATGGTTAAAAATTGCCCGCTATGCATTTGGTACTGTTTCTTTATGCATTATAGGAATGTTTGTGATTCTATATTACATCATTTCTAACCACTTATTTGAATATAAGTACGCGTACACGCATAGTGATAAAAGTTTACAAGTTGAATATTTGCTAAGCTGTTTTTGGGAAGGCCAAGAAGGTAGTTTTATGCTTTGGAGTTTTTGGAACTGTATGTTGGGAGGGCTTATTATCATGAAGGGAGGGAAGTGGGAAAAAAGTGTAATGAGTGTAGTAAGCTTCACTCAGTTTGCATTGGCTACTATGATTATAGGGATCTACTTTTTTAATATAAAGGTAGGAAGTAGTCCGTTTGTTTTACTTCGCAATGAAATGGAAGCCCCTATTTTTAGCCGTCCTGAATATTTATCTTTTATTAAAGATGGAACTGGCTTAAACACTTTATTGCAAAATTATTGGATGGTTATTCATCCCCCTATATTATTCTTGGGATTTGCATCAACCGTTATCCCTTTTGCATTTGCGGTTGCAGGATTGATCAAAAATGACCATGATTGGGTAAAACCTGCATTGCCATGGACTTCATTTTCTGCCGCTATTTTAGGTACCGGTATAATGATGGGTGCCGCTTGGGCATATGAAAGCTTATCTTTTGGCGGTTATTGGGCCTGGGATCCTGTTGAAAATGCTTCTTTAGTACCTTGGTTAATATTGGTTGCAGGTTTACATACTAATTTGATATACAAAAACACTGGATATTCTTTGCGGCCTACCTATTTCTTTTACATTATTTCATTTTCATTAGTCCTTTATTCTACCTTCCTAACTCGCAGTGGAATTTTAGGAGATACTTCTGTACATGCTTTTACCGATTTAGGAATGAATACTCAATTACTTTTATTTGTATTGGTGTTTTTTGTCCCCGCATTAGTATTCTTTTTTATACGTTATCAATCAATCCCTTCTATCCAAAAAGAAGAGCAAACATATAGTAGAGAGTTTTGGATGTTTATTGGTTCATTGATATTGTTTTTGTCTGGCGCTATTATTATCTTAAAAACATCCACTCCAGTTTGGAATAAGCTTTTTGGTACCAATATTGCACCACCAGAAGACCCTGAATTTGCACATAACCAAATTCAAATTTTCATAGCAATATTAATAGGTATACTAACTGCCATAACACAATACTTCAAATACAAAGACACATCAAAAGCTCATTTCAAAAAAATATTCATTCCAACTTTAGTATCATTGGTTGTTTCATTATTGATTAGCTTATTGGGAAACATCGATTATACTAAAAAAGGACCTGCATTTTTAATTGCTATTCATTTGGGCATTTTTGGAGCTGTTTATGCTATTTTGGCCAATACAGCCTATTTATGGCTTGGATTAAAAGGTAAAATCAAAGCTGCAGGAGCCTCTATTGCTCATATTGGTTTTGGAATGGTATTATTAGGTATATTGATTTCCTCATCTAAAAAAAGTATTCTTAGTTGGAATACCACTGGTATTTCTCCCCTTAGAGTAGTTGAAGGAAATAAACCCAATCCGGCAGGTGATCCGGCTGAAAATCTAACCCTTTTTAAAGGATTAGCTACCGATATGGGACGTTATATGGTGACCTATGTAAAAGATACCATTAACCCTCTCGATAGAAAAAGATATTACGAAATTGATTTTAAAGCTAAAAATGGTGATGATAGTTTTAAATTATTTCCAGATGTTATAAAAAATAATAAAGGAATGGAAGGTTTTGCAGCCAATCCGGCTTCAAAACATTATTGGCAGAAAGACATATTTGTTTACATTACTTCATTCCAGGAAAATAAAGTAGCCGACACTGTTAGTTTTCAAAATAGGACACTCAAAACAAAAGACACTATTTTTTACAGTAATGGTATGTTAGTACTTAATGGAGTAATTGTAAATCCTGCCGATCAAAGAATGCGATATGCTTCCGATGAAACAGCTTTATTTCTCGATATGACCGTTATTTCTAAAGAAGGCAAACAGTATAGCGCATATCCAGGAATTGCTATAAAAGGGCAGAAAGAAATGCGCCAAATTGCTGATACCGTATTATCACAAAGCCTTATTATTCAATTTAATAAGGTAATTGATCAAAAAGAAGGAAAATTAGAAATAGGAATAAAAGAAACCGGAAATATTACCGACTTATTAACCCTAAAAGTATATGAGTTCCCTGCAATCAATGTTTTATGGTTAGGCATTTTGGTAATGGTAATTGGGTTTGTTATGTCAATAATACAACGCATCAATAAACCCCAAAAAAAATTAACAAAACTTAGCCAATAATGCCGGTTACTTTTTTTCAGTTGAAGTATTAATTTAAGCAGCTTTAATTAACTTTAATTGAATTGAAAAAAAATACCAATTATATCAATGTTATTTTAGTGATAGTATTTATTGCTTCAGCAATATATACTTCAGCGCAATCTAGTGTAAACGACACAGTTAGGGTAGGGGCATTCATTACCCCCGAAGGTGATACTATTGGCCAATCATGGCTGCCTCCAGTATGGGTAAATGGGAAACTAACCAAAAAATGGAGAAACTATTGGGCTGATTGGACTCGTTTGCGCAATGCAGTTTATGTAACCTACCCTTATGCTAAAGCTGCAGGCAGAATAATGAGAGAAATAAATGCTCAGCTGGTAAATGTTACCGATAAACAACAAAGAAGAATTATTATTAAACGGAGGGAGAAAGATTTAAAACGCGAATTCGCAGACAGACTTACTAAACTTTCTGTTTATCAGGGAAGGGTATTAATGAAATTAATTAATCGGGAAACAGGGAATAATTGTTATGAAATAATTGATGAGTATAAGGGATTTGTGACTGCTGCATTTTGGCAAACTATTGCAATTGTTTTTGGAAGTAACTTAAAGCAATCTTACGACCCCTTGGATAATGACCTTGACATGGAAAAAATTGTTAGAGATGTAGAAGTGATGTACGGTTATCGATCTGCGTCATAATCTGCTAACAATTGTATGAAATCCTTCCGATGTATCATTTCTGCACCCAAACTTTCCAAATGGTTGGTATATACTTGGCAATCTATTAATTGAACGCCTTCACTTATGAGTTGATTTACATAATTAATAAAAGCAAATTTACTGGCATTAGAACTTTTGCTAAACATACTCTCCCCAAAAAAAACTTTACCTAATCGGATACCATATAAGCCCCCCACTAAATCATTGTTCAACCAACATTCAGCACTGTGTGCATATCCCATTTGATGCAGTTGCGTATAAGAGGCTTCAACCTCATGTGTAATCCATGTGCCAAATTGCCCCTCACGCCTCTGTATTTTGCAAGAATGAATTACTTCGCTAAAAGATTGATTAATAGTGAAATGAAACTTATTACTTTTAATCACTTGTCGCATGCTCTTACTAACAAAAAGCTTATTGGGAAATAGCACAAATCGAGGATTAGGACTCCACCATAACGGTGTAGTTCCTTCAAACCAAGGAAATATACCCTTTCGATATGCTAATAAAATTCTTTCAACAGATAAATCACCACCAATAGCCAATAAACCATCCTCTTGTGCTTCATCAACTGGAGGAAACCAAAGTTTATGGGAAAGAAATTGCAGTGGTTATTGTTTTTAAAAAATGACTAAAAATTTATTAGAAGTACTGACCTTAGTATTAACCAATCAATTCAACAGTAGCATTAATACCTCTATCGGTAATCGTATTGCACATTGGCTTGAGTGTATCGTAGTCGCCCGTTTTTACTGCGTATTTTCCTTTTGTGTGAATTAGTAGGGCACATTGCTCCGCCTGCTCGGCCGAGTGTCCACAAACATCAATTAAAGTTTCTATTACCCACTCAAATGTATTTACCTCATCATTCCATACGATTAAGTTAAAAGAGGAAGCCACTGCGGTATCTGTTTCTGTTTCAACAGATTCCCATGGGTTTACAGCAGCTGAATTAATCTTCCTATACATAATGCAAATGTAAGTTTAGGTTGAGTAGAAAAAATATTTTTGAAAAAAAAAGAATAATATTTTGGTGAGTTAAAAAGAGTTTTTATATTTGCACTCCCAAACGGGAATAGGGAGCATAGCTCAGTTGGTTTAGAGCATCTGCCTTACAAGCAGAGGGTCCGCGGTTCGAACCCGTGTGCTCCCACAAACTAAAAAGACCTCAATTTTATTGAGGTCTTTTTAGTTTTATTAATACCCATTATTACAGGATCAAGGGATCATAGATCAAGACAAAATATGAATCAAGATAAAATATTGTGGAGATTTGAAAAATCAGGCATAGATTTTATATAATCTGAACAGATGAAATGCTACATTGCTAACTCCTCTACATTGAGCGCTAAATGCTTTTGTACCTTGATATAATAGCAATTATACTCCTTTTTCGCTCCTTAGCTGCTTTATTGGCTACAATGGTATATAGTTCTCCGTGAGACAAACTATTTTCATCAATAGACAATTGTTTTCCGATATTTTCAGGTTATAAAACCCATTATTTGGCATGTGATTTTTGATCCCGTGATTTAAATTCACTCAGATATTCTTTGTATTGTAGTAGCAGGGTCCTGCCCTTTATACCTTAGAAATTGTCTATCATTTGAGCAACTACAGCATGTTTATCCATAGACTTCTTTTAAAAAAGCGGCAAACTCTTCGGTTATTCGAGTGCTATTTGCTACTAGTTTCCATTCTCTGGTTTTAACTTCTCCAGTAACAGTATTTATCCATCTACGCCTTTTAACATGAAAAAAAAATTAAATCCCCTTATAGGGAAATCCTGAATGGTCGCCTCCGGATAGAAGCCTTTTGATTGAAGAGGCAAATTTTTAAACGCAATTGGTGCAATTGATCTCTCTTCCTGATAAAAATGTAATTGATCCGACTCAACATCTTTATTAATCTTGGCAATATTAAAATGCTCCACTAATGTTTCAGGGAGAAGTGATTTAAGAAGTTCTATTGACGTTATGATAACTCTTTATTTAGAACGCTAACTTCCTCCTTTATAATTTAATCCACAACTTTTGGTAATTGATCCTATGTCTTTCCTCTTCACCCCTCTTTTTTACCCATTTTCAACAAGAATGTGGAAAAATTTTTATTTAAATAAAATAAATCCATTAAATGAGTCGTTTAAAGAATATGTGCACCTACTAATGTAGTTGTATTAATGGAAAAAACCATTAAAAATGAGTATTGATACTTATCTATACCCCTTTTTGCTGGTTCAATTGTATCATTCGGTTGCTAAAATTTAAAAAACATCCTATTGATCAACTTTCCATTTGAAATGAAGGAAATACTGCTTTACTCTACTAAATGCCCGATAAAATGAACCAAAATCAAACAAAGCGGCTACTCAAACTACTACTGTTTATTGCAGTAATAGCAACTATTGGTTTTTCAAATTATAGTCTGGCGAATAAAAGATCAGGGAAACCTGCTGTTTTATTTCATACAGTTGGATTGGATAGTTTGCTAAAAATAAATAGTGATAGTGTGACTAATACTATTACAGATAGTATGCAAATCTCCATAATTGATAGTTTGCAGGTATCTATTATTGATAGCTTACAACGCTTGTTGTTTGATACAACTCCCAAGCCTGTAATAGATATTCAACAACCAGCCACTGTTCCTGTTGCTGAATTTAATAATGTAGAAATCAACGAAAATAAATGGACGATGTTCGGTATGAATAGAGTACATTTTCAAGATTTTGGATTTACCAATCAACTGCCCGATACCTGTAATGGTTGTGTAGGAAAAAGAAGATTGTTAGATAGGTCGAATATTTCTGTTGGGGTAGGATTTTATAAGAATTTTTCTAAAAAAATGGCATTTAGTGCTGATGTAAATTTAAGTTATGGATATGTAGCGAAGAAAACACCAGATGTTGCTACAGATGTAGTGCAAGCTTGGTTTCCTTCATTGCGAGCAGATTTATATTATCATTTAGATGATGGTCGTTTTCAACCATATGTTTTTGCTGGCATTCATGGCTCTAATCGTGCAAGTGTTGCCGCTGTTTCTGCTCCCATAGGATTAGGAGCTAGGTACATGATTTTTAATGATAACGCAATGATCACCGCCCAAGTTGGATATGGCCTTGGATTAACTAATACGGTGAGTAATAATATCACAGCATCTTGGGGCATTTATATCAACATGTCGAAGAACAAGTCTAGTTCTTTAGTTGAAACACCAGACAAAATTCAGCCTATTTCTAGTAGCGCAAATGATTCTGATGGTGATGGAGTTGTTAATGATAAAGATAAATGTCCAAATGTTCCTGGATTAGTCGTTAATGAGGGTTGCCCGCTAAATGCATGCTTCTCTTGTGGTGTTAATCGATTAAATGATAAAGACTATGATGGAATTGCTGACGATAAAGATAAATGTCCAGATATATCAGGTCCTGTTAGCAATCAAGGTTGTCCTATAGACGATAAAGACGGAGATGGAGTGATAGATGCAAAAGATAAATGCCCATTTGAGTACGGCCCACCTAGTAATGATGGCTGCCCCATAAGCGATAGAGATGGTGATGGTATTATCGATAATAAAGATAAATGCCCAGATGTATTTGGATCTGTGTTAAATGAAGGATGTCCTTCTGGTTCATATAATACTTCCCTTTCTCAAAATTTAACACCAGACAAAGTTATTCCAGGCAAAAATGGCAATGATACCACTGTATATGTTGTGTATTTTAACTTCAATCAATACGATTTAGATATTTCTTTTGCAGTTGTTAATCGTATTAAAGATTATTTAAAAACGAATCCAGATTTTAAATGTCAATTAACTGGGCATACCGATTTAGAAGGTGATAGCAATTATAACTTGAAACTTTCTGCAAAAAGAGTAGAGGTTGTTCGCAACTATTTCCTAAGTTATTTTATCGATAAATCTAGAATACTAACTGGCTATTTTGGAAAACAACAACCAGTATTTAAAACAGCTGATAAAAACGTAGGTTGGCGAAATAGAAGAGTAGAAGTTAGAGTATTTAAGTAATACATTATTAAACTTATCAAATCGGCTATTGAATTTTAAGATGATTCAATAGCCGATTTGATTTTAATATAGGCTCATTCTTTTTAATCTAACTATTGTAGGCTAAAGTTTTATTAATTGAATTGTTTGCACCGCTCCTCCCAATTCAGCTACCAATGTATAATTACCAGTAGGAAAGTTTGAACCAAATGTATAGGGGATATTCGTAAATCCTTTTGTTGAATAAACCATTACTCCAACTGCATTGTAAATCCTTATTTGAATAAGTACTGGTTGACCTAGTATTTGAATTGGGGCTAAAGTATAATATGCCGAAGACGGATTAGGGTAGATGTGTAACAATATTTTTCCGTTGATAATTGGGGTGTTAGGACTGATTTTTACATCAATAGAAGAAGTTGTAGTACATCCTTTTATGTCCTTTACACTAATCGTATATTTATTACTTACTATTCCCTGAAAAATCGTAGAATTTTGAAAACCATTTGAATTGAGCTGGTAGGTATATGGAGCGGTTCCTCCTATTGCACTTGCAACAATATGTGTAGTGTCAAAAAGATTGGTAACAATACCCGAACTAGTGTTCAATAGAAGTTTAGGTGGTTGAGTGATAGTAACCAAAATAATCCCCTCTGTACCAACAGAATCTTTAGCGCTAAATTCAAATGACCCAAATGATTTTTTAAATTTCCCAAGTCCTATATACGGAGGCTTACCATTTGTTACATTTATTGTAACTGTAGCACTGTCCCCAAAACATGAAATTGAATCAATTGTTGCAGTTAAATTTAAAGGTGGCGGAGGTGGTTGTTTTTCTAAAATACCAGCATCAGGTAGGCCATTCATACTATTCCCTATAAAATCATTTGTTTGGCCCACTGTTGTTCCAAAATTTATTGCAGGTGATGATGCAGATAAATTATAATTCCATGAAATAGGATTGTTTCCTAAGGTATCAATAAATATTGAACTGTTAGTTGATAATAGTTCAGTTGAATGTAATGTTATGTGGATATCGCCGCTTCTAATTAAAAAAATATTGTTCGTATGATTCATTTTTGATGTATCAATATTGTTTCTCACAAAGTTTATACCAGAGGTTAACCAAAAAATATTGTTTTTTAATTGTATGGAATCTACCTGACTGGGATTTGCATACCAAAATAACTCATCAGCCGGCGAAAATTGCTTTTTTGTTTCAATGATTACATTATTGAAAAATCTTGTATTGTTCGCATGAACATTTAACCCATTGTTATTGTGAAAGTTTCCAGTAGCACCGCAATTTATAATTTTATTATATACAATTAAATTATTTGTGGCATATCCATTTACATCACTTCCAAATTCTGCAAATCCATTACAATCAACTGCTGTATTGTTTTTTATCAAATTATTATTCATTTCCTTCCCAAAAAACTCTACCACACCACCATCATACAAAAAGTCAAAACTCTTTGCCCAACAACCCTCTATAAAGTTATTGGTGATTTGATTAGATGAACTGCCAATTACTATGGCAGTTGCCCCATAATCATCAATTCCCCCAACCGTATTAATAATAATCCGTAAATTGTGTATATAGTTATGCTGTATGGTTGTATTATTAGAACCTTCTCTTGGTGCAATCCCTACACCTACCAATGATATGTCACAGTTGCTTATGGTGCAATTTGGTGAATTAACCAATACTATGCCATAAGCAATCTTAGCTGTTATCGTATGATTCGTAGCGTCCATTGTTTTGTCTGTAATTTTTAAGCCATTAATCTGTATGAATTGCGCATCTTTCAATACAATAACTCCTGTAGCCGTATGTGTAAATTCAGGAAAATCTCCTTCTCCATAAGGCATATAAACAATAGGTTTTGTTGGGGAACCTATTCCCTTAATTTGTAATTGACCATTGTACAATTCTCCGCGCTTAAAAAAAATGGTATCGCCAGCATTAAATGTTTTTGTGCTGTCATTCACTTGATCTATTGTTTTCCATGGCGATGCATAGGAACCATCCGACAGTGTGGAAGTGGATGATGGATTTACATAATAATTTGTTGCAAATAATTTACTATTGGTTATAAATTGCATTGCAAGAAATAACATTACTTTGTTTAGCATGGTTTTCAAATTATGGGTTGGATAGTGGATGGATAAATACTTAATGTTTACCTATTTAAACTAACACAAAATTATTTTCGACTTTACGTTATAATGATGATGATGATTTCCGTGATTACTGATTGAAATCAATTCGACTTACAATAGTTTAAATGAATCAAATTATGATTGAAATAAAAAGAGTTACTATTTACGAAGAACTTACAGGAATTAAGGCACTGCAAGTTGCCAACCTTAAATCGAACTTGTCTTCTGAAGAAAAATTTAATGAAGGATTTCTTACTGCTGAATATTCTATGTCATTTTTAAATCAAATGCATTTAGAGGAGTCTTCTATTATTGCAAAAGATGGTGATGCGGTTGTTGGATACGCATTGGTTGCTACTCAATCAATAAGGCACGAACATCCTTTATTAGCAAGTTTATTTAATGTGATCGACACTTTAAAAATAAATGATGGGTTATTTAAGGACTTTAATTATGTAGTTGTTGGGCAGTTATGTGTTGCAAAAAGGTATAGAGGGCAAGGTCTTGTACAAAAAATGTACAATTATTATAGAGAATCATTGTTTGATAAATATCAATTTTGT
>CANGCK010000069.1 GCA_947452295.1 Sphingobacteriia bacterium | reverse complement strand
TAGTCGTTTTCATTTTCATTTCAGATGGTTTTGGGATTACGCCGGTGGATTGATGACCGATTGGGGTGTTCACTTATTAGATTATGCTGTGCAAGGCATGAAAGCCGCTAACCCTATTTCTGTTAGTGCTTTAGGTGGTAAATTTGCTTACCCCGAATTAGCAGAAGAAACACCCGATACACTGACCTCCCTTTACGAATTTGAACATTTTAATTTAGTTTGGGATTCGGCAATGGGTATCGATAATGGTGCTTATAACAGAGATCATGGAATTGCTTTTATTGGCAACAATGGAACACTCATTTTAGATAGAGGTGGGTGGGAAGTAATAGAAGAACGCCAAGCTAAAAACAAAGTAGCCATTCCATTACAAAAATCAATTGACAATGGCGTTGAATTACATTGGGAAAATTTCATTGCAGCAATTCGTAACAACAATCCAGCTTCCTTACATTGTTCTATCGAAGAAGGTGCTCATATTGCCACTGTTGCTCAAATGGGGAATATTGCCTACCGTTCTGGAAAAAAAATTAGCTGGAACCCTAACCTTAACCAATTTACTGATGCGGCTATTCAAAAAGAATATTACCTGAAGCAATACCATAATGGCTATAAGTTACCAGGTTAATTTTGCATGCATTAAATCGATTCAAAATAGTTCAATACTTCTTCCCAATTATTTAATCTTTTGTGGTGGGTATGATGTATATTATGACTTGCTGAAAAAAGCAATGGCTGACCTCTAAAAAAATCAAGGTTCTTGATATGATCGTCAATTAAATAATCACAATGGATCACACTTTTATCTCCACATAAAACAATATTCTTCCAGCTAATTGCAGGAAAGTGTTCTTTTAACCATTCTACTTTTTCAATCAACGATTGTGGAAACTCCATAGCTGCTGAAACAATATAAATATCGAACTTCTTGCAAAGTATTTCCATCGCTTTAATTGCTCCATTCATTATTGGCGCTGTCCTAAAAAATCCTGGTGTATATAAAAATCTTTTAACTGCTTCTTTATCGGGAAATCCTTCTTCTTCAGGTACACCCAACAATTTTTCTTGTTCAATTCTTAGTCCATATTCTTTTTCATACCAATCAATAAAATGTTTTTCAATATCAACTAAAACATTATCCATGTCTACGGCTATTTTTTTTCTCATGAATTAAAAGTTAGTGGTTGAATAATATTTTCGATCTTTTTTATAATATGATGATCATTGTGCTATACAATAGATGTAGTGTGCTAGTGAGTTGAATTGAGGTATGTTAAAAATGTTATGACCTCTTTTTCATTCCGTAATTTATTTTTATTAGCGCCAAGCCAATTTTTAATTTCATCTGAGACGTTTAAGGCCGTACATATATTTTTTTGATCGAGTGATTCAACTAAATCTAACATACCGTAATGAAATATTCCATAACTCGTTTTTTGGTAAAAACTCGATTCTGTTTTTCCTTGTAATGCATTATAATCCCCGGTTTTTATAAAGTATTTCTTCAACAATAGCAATTGATTTTCCCCGCTGTTTAATGTTTGATAAAAACTTTTTGCATTTTTTGTTGGATCATATAATGATTTAAAAGTGGCCAATACTTTAGTAGAATCTTTACTATTTTTAAATATAATACTATCTAATTGGTTAGCTTCAACAGCCAATTCTTCATTTTCTAAATTTAAAAAATGAACTTCGCCGGTAAAAAGATTTAATCGAGCCTTGTTAATTTGGTATATTTTCCCATTGTGCATGAAAAAAAGCGCACTAAGCCAATTGTCTGTCCAATATGGTGATCCACTTATATCTGTATAACTTAGTAACGACACTTTTTTACTACCAACTGTTGCTGGGTCGTAGGCATTTACAGAAAAATTGCTAGTGCTTAATTGCTGGTTTACATCTATTGAAAGTTGTTGTGTATATCCAAGAAATTGTACTAATCCTAAGATAATAAGCAAGCTAATTTTTTTGATGTATGAAGGTGTCATGTAAATTAATTGTTTGATTATGCATTAAAAAACCTAAAATCTTCTAATATTATACAGGAGAGAGATTTCAGGTTAAATGGCAATGTAAATATAACTATTTAAATGTATTAAAGAATCTTCATACTATAATCTTCGTATCTTAGTATGATCAATAGCTTACCCAATATTTATATTTTTTAAAGTATTAGCATGATGAACAAAACTATACTATTTGTACTTTTAAGCTTCTTTTCCCTCACTACGGTTTATGCTCAATCCAGTAAAATTAGTTTAAACAAAGGTTGGTCATTTAGTAAACTTGGTGCCAATGAATGGCATGCCGCAACTGTACCAGGTACAGTGCATACCGATTTGTTGAACAATCAACTTATTCCAGACCCATATTCCAGAGCCAACGAAAAGCAATTACAATGGATAGGGGAAACAGATTGGACGTACAAAAAAACCTTTACTATTGACAAAATTACTTTCAGCAAAAAACATGTTGACTTAGTATTTGACGGTCTCGATACTTATGCAAAAGTGTTTTTAAATGGCCAACTTATTTTAACTGCCGATAATATGTTTCGTCAGTGGAAAGTAGATATAAAAAATCTGTTACAGAATAATAATGAGTTGATCATTCAGTTTGAGTCGGCCAAAAAGAAAGTAGATTCATTGGCAGCCGCAAAATTGCCGTTAGTGGTTCCTGATAATCCCAGAACCTATGCCCGTAAAGCCCAATACCATTTTGGATGGGATTGGGGTCCGATATATATTACCAGCGGAATTTGGAAGAATGTACATGTTGATGCATATAATGAAGTACCAAAGGAAGCTAAGTACATAGCACCACGTAAGGTGGAGTTAGTACAAGAACCAGATAAAGATGGTAAAACCTTTTATTTTAACATAGATGGCAAACCTGTTTATATGAAGGGTGCTAATTACATTCCATCAGATATGTTTACACCACGGTTAACTAAAGCTGATTATAGAAAAGTGCTAACAGCAGCTAAAGAGGCCAATATGAACATGCTGCGTGTTTGGGGTGGAGGAATTTATGAAGATGATGCATTTTATGATTTGTGCGATGAATTGGGTATCATGATTTGGCAGGATTTTATGTTTGCAGGTGCAATGATTCCTCCTGATGATCCAAACTTTATTAGTAATGTTAGAGAAGAAATAAAGTACCAGGTAAAAAGATTACGCCATCATCCCAGTATTGTGGTTTGGTGCGGAAACAATGAAATTGATGAAGCATGGCATAATTGGGGTTGGCAAACACAATTTAATTTGCATGGAGCTGATTCTGCAAAAGTTTGGAATGCTTATACTCAATTGTTTCGTGATAGTATTACCAAATGGGTAAATGAAGTAGATGGTAGCCGACCGTATGTAAGCACCTCACCACTTAATGGATGGGGGCGTGCCAAAAGTTTCACAGAGGGCGATAGCCATTATTGGGGAGTTTGGTGGGGACTAGAAGATGTAGAAATATTTGAAAAAAAAACTGGCCGTTTTGTGAGTGAATATGGTATGCAGGCTATGCCAAACTATAATACAGTTGAAGCCTTTACCTTGCCCGAAGATCGTTTCCAAAATACTGATGTAATCAATGCACATCAAAAAGCAGGCAACGGCTTTGGCAAAATACTGAGCTACTTACACAGATACTTTTTAGACTCTTCTGCAGTAAAAAAATTATCACTCAAAGATTATACTTATTTAACTCAATGTTTACAGTATTATACTTTTAAAAATAGTATTGCTATACACAGAAGTAAAGCGCCATTTAATATGGGAACATTATTATGGCAGTTAAATGACTGTTGGCCTGTTACCAGCTGGAGTATTACCGACTACAGCCGTGCTCCTAAGGCAGCCTGGTATGCAGTAAAAGAAGCTTACAGAGATGATGTAAAACCAATAAGAGATGCAGTGCGGCCTATAAATCTGGTATTACAAGAACCAACATTCATAGTAAAACATGAAGGAGACAATAAGTTCAGTATTACCTCTAATGTAAATGCCAACTATGTTTACCTCAGTGCCGGAAATGAATTTTTAAATTTATCAGACAATTATTTTGATTTACAAGCCGGCAAGAAAAAAATAATTACAGTTAATAATAAATCATTCAACAGCAAAAATCTTAATGCCATTCAAATCAAATCATTGTATGATGTGGTAAAAAGTAAGTAATAGAACATCAAAGCGTAAAACGCATCCTATGCAACATTTATTTAAAACTATTTGCTTATTGTTAGCATCAGCAATATTTAGCTGTAAAAGTTCCATTGCACAAGAATTTACAATTGGTACTTATAACCTTCGTTATGCCAATCATAGTGATTCAGTAAATGGAAATGGTTGGGGCGAAAGAAGCCGTGTGATTATTAACATGATTCAATTTCATGGCTTCGATATTTTTGGTACACAAGAAGGATTATCTCACCAATTAGAAACATTGAAAGCGCAGCTTCCAGGATATCAATATATTGGTGTAGGTAGAGATGATGGCAAACAAGCTGGCGAGTATTCAGCAATTTTTTATCAAACCAATAAATTTGACTTGCTCGAAAGTGGAAATTTTTGGTTATCTACTGTAACCGATAAACCCAATAAAGGATGGGATGCTGCCCTTCCACGTATTTGCACCTGGGGTAAGTTTAAAGAGAAGGGTACTCATTTTGAATTTTATATGTTTAATCTACACATGGATCATATTGGGGTACAGGCTAGAGCCGAAAGCGCTAAATTGATCCTACAAAAAATTAAAGGTTTCCCGAAAGACAAACCTGTAATTTTAACAGGAGATTTTAATGTAGATCAATACAATGAAAGTTATACGCTACTTAACACTTCAGGCTTGCTAAAAGATGCATTTGATTTGTCTCCTATAAAGCTTGCATCAGTTGGTACGTTTAATAATTTTAGCGCCAATGATTATAATGATAAACGTATTGACCATATCTTTTTAAGCAAAGCCTTTCATGTGAAACGTTATGGGGTTTTAACCGATACTTACCGCTCTTTACAAACAGATAATAATACTACAACAAATAAAACTTTTTACCAGGCTCGTGTACCTTCCGATCATTTTCCAGTATTAATAGAAGTGAAACATTATATAAAATAGCATTTTTGTTAGGATTGTATCTAAAAATTGCCGCTGAATAACTTGTTGTTTAAATGATGGAATGCCGATAACAACGCAAACTTTATTACTTAAAATCGCAAAAATCACCCTAACTCTGTTACTTGGTAACAAAAATTTTATTCGTTGAATTTTTAATTACCTAAGCTGTAAGTCTAACAGGAAAAAATATACACTATTTTACCTGCCATATTATTCTAAGCAAAAAAATAGATCAATACTTAGATTGGTTTAAAAATTCGGCAAATCAATAAGTTTCATCAATTCCAATATTTAGCAAATATTTCTTGCATTATCGGATACTTATTATCATCATCTCCTGCCAATCTTTTTTGTTTGAGTAATTCTAGTTTCAATGCTTGAATTATTTTTTGATAGGATTTATCTTTTATGCTATTGTGCAATTCCATAGGATCTTTTTGTAAATCATAAAATTCCCAAGCTGGGGTAGATGCAATAGGTGAAGCACCCTTCATACCAAGTGCTTGGCCATAAAAGAATATCAATTTATATTGTTGTGTTCTTATACCAAAATGTGCAGGCCTATCTGGATGATGTTCCCAGTAACGGTAATAAATCGATTTTCTCCAATTTATCGTTGGCGTATTGCCTTTTAAATTTTCTCTAAAACTTTTTCCTTGTATAAAATCGGGTTGTTGAACACCTGCATAATCGGCAAACAATGCCGGCATGTCTATATTCAACACAAGATCATTTAATCGCTGTTGGGCTTTCACTTCTTTAGGATATCTAATTACAAATGGCATTCTAGCCGACTCTTCATACATCATTCTCTTGTCAAAAAAACCATGCTCTCCTAAAAAATATCCTTGGTCTGAAGTATAAATAATTACGGTATTATCTAATAGGTCATTTTCTTTTAAATAACTCATTAATCTGCCAATGTTTTCATCAATTGCTGCGGCGCAGCGCAAATAGTCTTTCACCATTTTTTGGTAAATTTTTTTTCTGGCAGCCACACTGTCTAACCCTTCAATGCTAAATGGCATACCCGGATAAGTAGTCCACCATTTTGAAGGATTTTTTTGAAAATTTTCCCAACGTTGCTCTAATTCTTCAACATGTTGTCCTTTAAAACTTCTACCATTGGCGGATGGCCCAAAGTCAAGTAAAGAAACGGGTTCTGGTAAGTCTATATCATTGTATAAATCCTTTAGTCTGTCAGGGTATTCAAAGGGTTCATGCGTTGCTTTATAATGTAGTAATAAAAAGAAAGGCTGCTCTTTTTGTTGGTTTTTAATCCAATCAATAGAGTAGTCGGTCACAACATCCGTATTGTATCCCATATATTTTTTACCAGCAATAATCCCATCATCTTGCCAGTCATTTTCGGTTTTTAAAGTAGGATCGAAATAAACACCTTGATCGGGCATTACCATAAAATGATCAAAACCGGATGGGCGTTTTTTTAAATGCCATTTGCCAATTAAAGCAGTATGATAGCCGTTTTGTTGTAACAGTTTTGCAATATTCATACTGTCGGGTTGTAACGCATCTCCCAAAGTATAAACTCCATTACGATTGCTATATTGGCCTGTCATTAAACTAGCTCTACTAGGTACACAAATAGAATTAGTGCAAAATGCATTATTCAACACTGTACCTTCTTTGGCCAATTTTTGTATATGATCGGTTTTTACATAGTTCTTTAAGATACCTCCATATATACCCCATGCTTGAGAAGTATGATCATCTGCCATGATGAAAATAATATTGGGTGTTTTGGTTGCCGTTTTAATACTTACTTGTGATGAAGCATTATATGCAATAAAAAATAGAATAAAATAAAATTTGCGCATGGTTGAAGTTAAAAAATTAAACTGATAATACTACAGTGAAAAAATAATCAGTGAGGATCTTTGACAGAAAATTTTAACACTACAATCATTGCATTTTACTTTTTGGATAAAGTAGGGCTAACCAGCCAACTGCTTGCTCCATTTTTTCGAATCAATATCCAATAGAAAAAGAAAAGTGTATTATTGTAGATAGTACAATGGGCAGCCAGTCAGGAATTGTTTGGCTAAGGCCTATTAAAAGTCCATATTGGCGCCATATAGTTTTTCTACCAGATGGATGGGGCATAATCCTGCACACCATACACTTTTCTATCTATATTTTAGTCTAAGCAGGCATCCTATTGCAGTAAGAAAAACAATAAGATATCCTGTTGCCATTCCATTATTGTTGAATACCGGATGTCTTAATGGGACAATTAAAAACAGTAATACAACAAGCATTAAACTAAGCCTACCTTGTTGATTAAGCGATAATCTTTGTTTATTAGTCCAGCCAAGATGCCGTGGGAAAAGCACTGTACTGGCCATTGGACAAACATTTCTCCATATTCCTGCCGCTACTAAAAAAATGACAGGAGCTATAGGTATAAGTACCTTCCAAAAAAGCAATACACCAATTGTTGGAATGAAGAATAGCGCATACAACAAATAAAAACCAAAAAGCCAAACAATAAATTGAATGAGACGCCAAATTTCGGTTGAATCCTTAGAGCGGATATATGGAGGTTTCATGAAATGAAGAAATATTTACAATTGCAGATCAATCTTTGCAAACTAAAGTAGTAGATATTGTTAGCGTAAAATATGATTTTTCTCAGATGCTGATTTTTAGATTACGAGCATTGTTAAAATCACGTAAAAAATTTCAATTTCTATTCCAGAAAATACAATTATTCTTATGTAGAAAAATTTGATCGATTAATTGCATATCAAAAAATACATTGTCCTATTGAGCCCTCTTCACTCGGTAACAGTTCAAAAACTTTTTCAGGATTTAAACCTGGCTCTGGTCGGTGTGAAACATAAATAATTGCCAGCTTTCTGTGCAGTGCTATTGAATTTATTAAGTTTACAAATAATGCGGCATGTTCATCATCTAAACCCACAGTAGGTTCATCAAGAATAAGTAACGGAGGATGTTTAATCATAGCACGCGCAACCATAAGTATTCTTTGTTGGCCAAATGTTAGTTGATTATATGTTTTATGTTGAAATGATTTGCCTAATAACTGCATCCAAGCATGTGCGGTTCTCCGTTGCAGTTCGGTAGGTATTACATACAATCCTACAGAATCAACCAAACCAGAAATAAGCATGTTTTCTACTGTATCATTTCTAGTGTATTGGGCAATCATAGTAGGCGTAAAATATCCGATTTGTTTTTTGATATCCCATACGGTTTCTCCTGTACCCTTTTTTTGCCCAAACAGTATTAAATTTTGCCCATAAGCTTTTGGATTATCGCCGGTAATCATTGATAACAATGTACTTTTTCCGGAACCAATTGGACCGATAAGTTGCCAAAATTCGCCCGTTTGAATTTCCCAGCAGATATCATTTAATATTGGTTTGTTATTGTATTGTACCGAAACATGTTTAAATGCTACAAGTGGGTTAATGTATTGCTTCTTGTCACCATACAAATTGGGCAATACAATTTCTACTGCTTGCCAATTAGTTACATTTGTTTGCTTGAAATCTGCTGAAGGCAGAACAGCTTTAATAGATTGTTGCTTGTCTACTATTAACACCGTATCTATGCAGTGTAACATATCGGTCTTTCTGTAAAAAACTTGAATAAGTAAGGTTTTAGCAGCAATTTCCTGAAGGGCCTTGATGGTTAATGCCTGTGTTGCTTTGTCAGTACTTCCGAATATATCATCTAAAACAATAAACTGAGGTTTTTGACTGATGATAAAGGTAAGCAGGTGTTTACGTTGCTGTCCACTCGACATACTGCCCAAACTGCTGTTTTCATTAGACGTAACTAAATAATGGTCGTGCTTTAATTCTTCTTCAACATATTTTTCAATTGTTTGAATAGAAAAAAGTTCGCCATATAATCCCGATAAATCTACATGGTTTTTTAAAAAAGTATTATCAAAAATACCTTTGATGATTGAATGTTGGTTAGCTTCATTGGGTAAGTAAATGCCTAAATGCTTCATGATCTAAATGCTATTGCAGAGTGGTATAAAGTTGTTCTTTTCAAATAATCAGTCAAATTCAACAATTCTAGTTGTTTCCAAATTTATTCATTTATTTTTACTGTAACAGATGCAATTGTATTACAAATAATTTATATGCTATTTAGAGCTACAAAATATTTCTTGGTTTATATTACTCCATTGGTAGTATTTCTGTCAATCTATTTAAAAAATTATTGGTCGTTTTCAGCAGTGGTTATGCTATTTGTATGTATACCTATCCTCGAACTTTTTAGTAATGCTTCCACAAAAAATTTAGACAAAATAGAAGAGGAAATTGCTAAACATGATAAACTATACGATTGGTTGTTATATGGTCTGGTTCCTATGCAATATTTCCTGTTGATTTATTTTTTATATGAAGTAACTAATGATAATTTACCATTCTACTATAAAATAGGAGCTTCAATTGCATTTGGAATAGCTTGCGGCATCTTAGGAATTAATGCAGCGCACGAACTTGGACATAGAACAACTTGGTATGAGCAATTAATGAGTAAATTATTGCTACTTACTACTCTTTACATGCATTTTTTTATAGAGCATAACCGTGGGCACCATAAAAATGTATCAACTGATGAAGATCCTGCATCTGCAAGGTTGGGCGAAACTGTATATGGTTTCTATTTTAGGACTATCATCGGAAGTTGGCGCTCTGCTTGGCATTTAGAAGCCCAACAACTAAAAAAGAAAAATGCAACATTTTGGAGTATTAAAAATGAAATGCTGATTTTTCAAATTATTCAATTGTTATTTTTAATGATTATTGGATTAGTGTTTGGCATTAAAACATTGTTACTGTATTTTCTTGCTGCATTGATTGGGATTTTATTATTAGAATCGGTTAACTATATCGAGCATTATGGGTTACGTAGAAAAAAAACAGCAGATGGGTATGAAAGAACATTGCCTATCCACTCTTGGAACTCAAATCACCCGGTAGGTAGACTAATTCTTTTAGAGCTTTCGCGTCATTCAGATCATCACTATATGGCAAGTAGAAAGTACCAACTATTGCGGCATTTCGAACAAAGCCCACAAATGCCAACAGGCTACCCAGGTATGTTATTACTTGCTCTTATACCCCCATTATGGTTTAAAGTTATGAACCAAAGAATTGAATTATATCAGCAAATGCAAACCAATAGCGGTTAAGTTTAAATAAATAAAAATCGACTAAGTTGATAATTAGTTTATTGCAATTAAATACGATCTAATATAAATTCAATTAAATCCTGGTTTATGCGTAAAAAAATAAATAGAAGCATCCTGATGTTATCATTGATTATAGCACCATTTATTTATGCTATTTATCTTTATCCTAATCTCCCCAACACCATTCCAACGCATTTTAATCTGTATGGTGAAGCAGATCAATGGGGTTCAAAAGAGAGCATTTTTCTACTTCCAATTATTTTAGGTGGAGTAAGTTTGTTTGTATATCTATTAATTAGTAACATCAATATTGTAAACCCCAAACAATTTATACATAACGATCAGTTGTTGTTTAAAAACCTTGCATTATATATTGTGGTATTTATGACTTGCCTTACACTGGTGATAACATACGGCACTGTGCACAAAGATTTATCGATAACGCAACTAATTCTTGGATTATTAGCATTAGGATTTATTGGATTAGGGATTTATATGCCTAAACTAAAGCAAAACTATTTTGCAGGTTTTAGGTTGCCATGGACACTTGAAAATGAAGACAATTGGAATTATACGCATAAAATAGCCGGCAAGTATTGGGTAATAGGGGGTGTTATGCAAACAATAGCTGCTGTTGTATTAAAAGGAAAAATGCTCTTTATCATTTTTATGAGCACAATGGCTGTAATGGTTATTGTACCCATTGTATATTCATTTTTATTTTTTAAAAATGGAAAAAAGTAATGGGTATGCAATGAATACAAGAAAAGCAAGTATTCATTGCATACAATTATTGGAGAAAGCAGTAATGAGCAATTTAAAGAAGCCAATTATATTTCAAGAATATTTCTCAAAAATCATTTTTATGCATAGTTAAACAACAACTATCATAATTTACGAATGCGATGAGCTTGCTCCTGCTTTAATATCAATTGCTCTATTACTTAATTCGCTTGCAAATCTTATTTGAATAGTACCTAGAAATATTATATTCATCAATGCTGGAGAATAAATTTCTCAGAGCCTGCCGATAAACTTATTTTTTAAAACAGTTTCATTCCATTGCTAAAAGCTTCCGCTTCCCATTCTCTATCTTCATAGGGAATATCATTGTAGCTATAACTTGCCCCATTCCATATTACGATACCATTCGTTTTTTTGATTAATGATTTTGTTTCAAATTGATAAATATGGATTAATTCATGGCATATTGCCATTTCTGCTTCTTTTATGGTTAGATTTTTTCGGAGATATATATCGTAAACCCCTTTACTACCAGTTAATAATGCTTCTGCATCTGATGAAAGTTTAATATCATCAATATAAAAAATATTTACAAGCACATCAATACCTAAAGCAGCTGTTCCTTTGTTTACAATACTATCTAATTCTTTTTGTGAATAACACTTTGATATTATAGTTATAAAAATGAATAAGAATAATATTTGCTTCATCTGTCAATCGATAATAATTGCTCTTCATTATTTATTTAGAATCTCGCTTGCCTGTTCAATTGCTAGTTGTTAATAGAACTTATAGTAGAAGAATTATTATTAGCGTTAGTCCATTTTTAAATCATCGTATTATAATCCGGGAGTAAGATTATTCTTACTTGATATATAATAAAACACCATCCCACCAGTGAAATTTTTCATTGGTGGGATGGTAGATTCGAGTAAAATGCTTGGTAAAAGAAAACCCTTGGTTCTCAATGCAACATCGAGTATTTCATTAGCATTAATGATTTCGGTATTTTTCCAATTTTGATATGAGCAAAAATGGAAGGGTAAATTCTATATATTAATGGGTATGTTTTTTGAATTATTAAACGGATTAGTAATTAGTAATACATTATTTTCCTTCTCACTAAAAGGAATTGATAAAATACCTTCTGCCATTTTTATGGTTATTTTATCGACTTCAGTTTTTCCATATCCATCAATGTTGGTTGTGTTGGCAAATTCAATATAGTTAGCATTTCCATAGAAAATAAAATACCCGGAATTATTAGATTGAACAGCCCTCCATGTAGTTTTACTGTATAATGAAATATCTACAGTATTAAAATTCACCAATTTACCCAATGCAAATAAGTGATTCGATTGAGCGTTTAAATCAATCAATTGAAGAGTCTCTAAAATAATAATTGAAAAATATTTCATTGATTACTAACTATACTTTTAATTTAAAATGATGATTAAAATTAAAAGTGCAAGGCTATAGTAATTAGAAAGATTCCAGAATGACAACAGTCAATTAACTAGATGATATTCATCAATGATAAAAAACGTAAATTTTGATAATGGTTGAATTTTTTTATCAATCAATATTTGTTATAGATTTCTTAATTCAAAAACCCTTAACATTCTGTATACATATGAATAAATATTTTTGTTCCATAATCCTACTCTATAGCAATACATTTACTCATTTGTGCAATTTTTTTATCTGGTAATCTGCTTGAAAATATAAATGCACATTGTTATTTATTCAATTGTTATTAAAACTAATCAATGAGAAAATGTATAATTCATTCAATGAACATATTTGTAAATAACCCCCCAAAAATGTTATTAACTAATAACACTAATTTATTTTAGTTGCATCAACTAAAAATAACTGGCAAACTCATCGCTGTTTATCAGGCTAATTCTAGATTGCCATAAAGAAATATAATTACAAACACATGAAATAGCCATAAGCAAGGTTTGCATACCAACCGAAATGAATATAAGGCTATACCATGTGACCATTAAAAAACAATAAATATATACACATGAAATAGCCATAAGCAAGGTTTGCATACCAACCGAAATGAATATAAGGCTATACCATGTGACCATT
>CANGCK010000068.1 GCA_947452295.1 Sphingobacteriia bacterium | reverse complement strand
TCTCCTTTTTGGGAGAAGTTCTGGTATATATTTACTTGGGTAACTCAGGGTTCTTCTTACTTAAATGCTCGCGCCTATGCAATTCTTCATAGAATGCATCATGCATATAGTGATACGGAGTTAGATCCTCATACTCCCCATTTCTTTAAGGAGGCATTTACCATGATGATGCATACTAGAAAAATATACAATGGAGTACTCACTGGTAATATCCAAGTGGAGCCTAAATTTGATAAAAACTTCCCTATCTATCCAACTATAGATAAAATTGCAGATCATAATTTAGTCAGATTATTGTTTGCAGGATTGTACATACTGTTTTACGTAGTTTTTGCAACGCATTGGTGGATGTTTTTATTATTACCTGTTCATTTTTTAATAGGACCCATACAAGGGGCTATTGTTAACTGGGCTGGACACAAGTATGGCTATCGAAATTTTCCTGACGAAAAAGATCAGTCTAAAAATACTTTGATAATCGATTTTTTAATGTTGGGAGAACTCTTTCAAAACAACCATCATCATGCAGGAGCTCGTCCAAATTTTGCAGCTAAATGGTGGGAATTTGATCCGGTATATCCTATTATCAAAATTTTTAACAAAATCGGTATCATTAAGCTAATCCCTCTAAAATATTAAATCGTCCTTTTTACATCATATAATGTAAACATCTATGAGTTCTACTGAATGGACTGCGTTAAACAATACAATGGAAAAGACATTTGCGTTTAAGACCTACGATGAGGTAGTATTATTTGCCAATAAAGTAATGCAAATCGCAATTCATCAAGATCATCATCCTGAAATAAATATCCAGTATAACAGTGTGAAAGTAAGTATCACCGATTACGAATATGGCGCTGTTTCTGAAAAATGCCACCGGTTTATTAGTGCGGTCAACAATTGTTGATTATACGGTTAAAAAGATGTAAAAAAAATATTTTAGGAAGATTTGTATCAACTAATTAAATTTTATATTCGAGTTAAATTTTCTTTCATTACAAGAGAAATTTAAAAGCTGGTGTTAATAATTTATGCAATGAAAGATATTTTACTAGACCCACCGGAGGATAGACTTGCCCGGGAGCAATGCCCGCCCACGGACAAACATTTTTTGTTTCAATAGTTATTATTTTTTCTGTAATCCATCCATAAATCCTTTTCTAATATCACCCGCTGAGTTTCCAATCATGTATCCAAATAACCCAGCAACAATTGCTAAATGAATTAATAGCACTGCTTTTTGCCATGTAGGTCTTTCTTTCCAGGGTTGTGCTTGATTAAATGGATCAAAAGCTAAAGCGATACCCATATAAGTTGCTGCATCCCCAGCTGAATGTTTGGCTACCAACTCATAAATTCCAAATAGGATAAAACCAATGTAAATATATTTGTTGAAAGAAGTTTTCATATGACTAGGATTTAATTAATGGGTGTATGCAAATTTAATTGTTAGAAAATAAATTTAGAGCAATTTTATTTTGATTAAAGTTAAATTAAATTATTTTCGAGTTAATAATTTTTCAAAAGCCTTTCTTGAAGCCCCACTAAAAAATATCTCGCCACAATACGTATAGTTTAATTTTTCAAGAATTCTCAACATTTGTTTGTTATCAAAATTTGTGTCAACTTTTATACTAAAAATATTTTTATTTATACTAAGTTCTTCTATTAATAAAAAAAGTTGGGTAGCAAAACCCTTTCCTTTAAAAGCTGTAGAAGTTGCAACACGATGAACAACTGTATAATTATCGTTAGATAACCAAGCTCCTTTAATTTCATTGTAGTTGGGTTCAATATCAAATATTATTGCTGCATAAGCTACTATTACATTATTTTCAAGTAATACATATCCAAATCCATTTTTAATATCGTTTAATACTGTTTCTTTGTTGGGATATCCGTTTTGCCATTGATCGCTTCCATCATTTTTTCTTTGAAGAATTGCATCTTGCAATATATCCCAAATAGTATCTATATCATTTATAGTAGCAATGTTTAAATTCATTGGTTATTTATTATTTCTTTCAAAAAAATATACAGTTCAAATAAACTTGGTTATAGTTTCATTGAATAATCAAATTTAATCAAGCCAACAATGGCCAATTGAATATGTTTTTGCCTCTCCGGAAATTATCACTCGTTCTCCTTTGTCTTCACAGAATAGTTCACCTTTTCTTTCTGAAACTTGATAAGCATGCAACAATTTTTTATTTAATCTTTTTGCCCAAAATGGAATTAAAGAACAATGTGCAGAACCGGTTACAGGATCTTCAAAAATAGCTGCTTGCGGTGTGAAGAATCTTGAAACAAAATCGCAATTATCCCCTTTTGCAGTTACAATTACACCTCCGGGATCTAAATTGATTTCATCCAATACACTTTTATTTATTTTAATATTTCTGATTTCTGTTTCGCTTTCATATACTAAAACATAATCTCTGGACTTTAGTACTTCTTTGGGCAAGATGTTCAGAGACCGTTCTATTACGCTAGGCAAAATATCTGGCAATGGCATTCTTGAAGGAAAGTCCATTTTGTAAATACCATTACAAGCTGTTATGCTTAAATCTCCGCTTAACGTTTCGAAAACTATTTCATCACGTTGGTAACCTAAAATAGTTGTTAGGGCGTGTGCTGTTGCAATAGTAGCATGGCCGCACAAATCCATTTCAATTTCAGGAGTGAACCACCTTAAGTGTATTTTATTTTCCTTTGAAACAAAAAACGCAGTTTCGGCAACTGCATTTTCCTTGGCAATTTTTAACATTAGCTCATCATTGAGCCAATTTTCAAGTGGTACCACACAGGCAGGATTTCCACCAAATGTTTTATTAGTAAAGGCATCAATTTGAAACAAATCATATTTCATTTAGTAGCTAATGAGATTTTAAATTTAATGATTTTTACCTTTTGATGCTAATAATGAATAAGCTTCTTCCCAACTTGGAATTGAATCAGCTTCATAACCAAAGGTTCTACCGGTAGCAATTGAATGAAAGGATTTCATTGCTTTAAGATGAACACCGTTTTTCATAAAAGCCAACATCATCTCACGATTTTCCCAAGCTGATAATGTACAATTATAGCCGTTGATTTTTTTGACAGCACTAAATAAATTTCCCTTGGCTGATTTGGCTTCTCCAAATGACGGGATGGCTAAAGTCCAAAATCGTATATATCCCCATAACCCTTTGGGTTTTAATCCTGTAATTGATATATGCATAATGCTAAAATAGTATGATTTTATATTACGAAAATACTTTTTTCAACAATTCCAGCTTATCATCTCCTTTCGCCCTTTAATTACCTGAAAAAACACAAACCTAGTAGAAACCTATCCCACAAACTGTTCGTCGCTTATACAGTACCTCCAAATACCCAACTAAATGTGTATTGCCGATAATAAGGCAATAATTAATAATTTAACTGTTATACTATTTGGGTAGTTGGTATAGCTGTTAATTGAAGTTTATTAAATTAAGCCAAACTTTGAGAAAACCCATCATAAGGATTTCAGTTGTCAACTTTAATTTACACGCTAGAATTCATTTGTGTATTTATTGTTTATGTGCTTGATTGTTTTTGTTGATTGTTGTCAACATGAAAATTTATGAAGTCAATTACGTTAATATTTGTCTCAGAAGTTTATTTTTTATAGCCATATAATACCATTGTATAGTTGTAAAAGGTTGATTACAAAACGCTTCTACACGCCAAATAAACTTGCCTACTCCTACATAATACAATATTTAAAACATGAAAGATATGATGCGAGTTTCGATCAATTTAGTTAGAATAAAAAACTATATTATTTTAGTCTGCCGCTTACGATTTAACATTGGCTTTTATTTGAATATTAGTATAATCAGCTAAAATAGCATTGGTAAGATGTTTACCATTATTAAGCATACATAAACTCAAATAGAATGCTTTTACGGGTAAACAATTTCCATTTTTATCTTTAACATAAGGATCAGCAAAATATTTATAATCAGAACCTCGTTGGCTTCTTGTAATATAATAATATGTTAAGCCATTGGGTAATACTATATCCCAGTCTGCTTCCTTTTCTCCCTCATGCAAATCACTATATTCATAATATGCTCCATTTCCAACATTAAAATTAATCTTAGGTTTATCAGCTAATAGCTTTTCAAAATTATCTGTTGAATTAGACAGTATTTCTATGCTTTTATAAAATTCATCTTTACTCAAACAATTAGATTGAGCATCCCATATTAAAAATCTACTACTAGTTCGAATAGTGCCTGATGTGTATCTAGGTTTTTCTGCAATATTCCAATCAGCATCTTCAATTAATTTTCGTCCGTCGATAATTAATTCTCGTTCTTCACATTCAAATAAACCGTAATCATTTATCTTGATATTATTATAAAACCAAGGTAAACTCATTCTTTGATTGGACATTATGAATGCACCATCTTTTGATACTATTGAAAAGTTATTATCAATAACATCATTAGAATAATAGGAAAAAAGGCTATATAGGAAAGTTTCATAAGAGACCTCATTATTTTGATTATTGCACTTCAATAAATTAACCAATTCTTCCTCAAATTCTTTAGTTAAGTCATATCTTTTATTATGTTCATATGCTAAAATAAAATTTGAATTAAAATCATCTATTAATTTTTTTACGAGTGCTCGTAATTCAAAAAATGATACCTTATGCATCTGCGAAAAAGAAGCTAACCAGGCATCAATATTAGAGTAGGTAATAAATTTTTTTCGTTTGGTTTTTGTTTTATCTAAGTATATTGATATGCCATTTACAAAATGAAGATTTTTTAAGCTATCCTGAAGAATTGAAATATCACTTTCCTTTTTTTCTATTTCGAAGTTTTTTTCAAGACCTTTCATGTTTAATATTTTTATTGCTTACAATTTAAGATAGAATTTACTATGTTTTAGATTATCGCATGTACTAGTAAATTTAAATTATTTTTTTATACAGATGTATTTCGTAAAAAATGTATATGATCACTAAAGTTATAACACTCTATGATGTGGTGTTTTTTGCCAAAATGCTGCTACAGTTAACCAAATTAAAATTCATCTCAAATATGCCTACGGAGCACTGAATCATAACTTATGCATAACTGTTGTTAGTATCAATTTGCAGAAAAATCAATAATGTTTTTTCCATCATATTTATATAACGCTGTATTTCTTGAGCCAATCCAAATATTCCCTTTTTTATCTTCAAGCATACTCCAAACAAAAAATTTACTCATTCCATCATTCGAGTTAAAATTTTTAAACTCTTTTCCATCATATCTCCAAATGCCTTCCTTGCTTTGAATTGATGATTGTTTTTCAACACCACTAAACCAAATATTTCCTGATTTGTCAACTAAAATCGGATTTCCTATGCCAACTTTTTCTGTAAATATTTTAAATGATTTTCCATCATAAATAAAATTTCCTCGAGCCCGTCCACCAAACCACAAGTTTCCTTTTTTATCTTCCCTGATATAACGAATCCACTTATCGCCATTTGGTGTAAAGCTTTTAATTGATTTACCATCATATAGGCATATTCCTTCATCTCCAGGAGGTTGCCCAGAAGCAAACCAAATATTGCCAACCTTATCTTGTATCATATTATCAATAAGTGTAAGCTTCAGATTTTCTTTATTAATTATATCGTCATTTTGTAAAAAGCGAGTAAAGGTTTTACCATTATAGTGGTAAACTCCATCTCCTGTGCCAATCCAGATTATTCCAGATTTATCCTGTAACATACTCCAAACAGTATTTTTTGTTGATTGATTTGTGTAATAACTAAAATTTGTATATAAGGAGAAGGTAGTTTCAGCAACTGAAACTTTTTCAATCTTACCATTTTTAATTTTACAGAGTCCTTCGGAAGTGCCAATCCAAATTATACCATTGGCATCCTCTAATAGGGAATAAACAATATTACTATTTAAACCGGCTGATTTTGTAAATTGGGTGAAGTTGTTTCCATCATATTTATATACACCTTCGCCAGTGGTGCCAAACCAAATATTTCCCTTTGTATCTTCTAACATACAAAATACATTATCACTTTCTGTTGATCCTTGCGTCTTTTTAAGTGTGGAAAATGTATTACTGTTTTTAGATGCTTGTTTCTGTAAGTCAAAGGGGGAATTATGCTGACCATAACATGCAATGAAAGTAAAAATGATTGCAACTGAAAAGATTGATTTTGTCATAACTCTACTTGAAAATATAATATGTTGAAAATATATAATTTTCAACAACCATTTTCGTTTTATTTGTAAATCTTTAATCCGATTATACGCATTCACTTGTGTGTCTGAGACAATAAGGACATGCAATTTTCAGTAAAAAATGAAGTGCTACAAAATTTTCTATTGAATCACTCAAATTAAAAATTGCTTTTAACTGTTACAGATTTTAATGTAAAGTCTTGAATGTTTTGTGCTTGTTTATTTTTAGATAATATAATAAGAGCCGATATGAGTAGTTTTTTCATTATTCTTTATTTAAATGTTTATTTTTTCCTACCCATCCTAAATGGGTATGGTCAAAGCTATCAAAATATTTTAATCCATAACCTGCAATTCTATCAAAGTTTGAATGAGCTAAGCATATTTATCCAATTTTCATTATTCAATAAGTAACCAATTATTATTAAAATTGCTAAAACAGCTTGATGATGAAATATATTATAAGCTGTAGCACCAAATTTTTTGGTAAACACAAATAGTAAGAAAGAAATATCTGGTACAAAAAATAAGGCTAAGTAAAATCACCATGTGCCTGGGAACAAATGAAAATACAAAGCACTAAATAATATAAGCAACCCTAATGATACTAGTTTTAAAATATATTTTATTTTACTAATTTTTCCTTTTTCATTCTAATAGCAGACTTTCCTCATCCCAACCAGGGGTGGCACTGATTCATACCCATAGGTTCTGCCAGTTGCTTTTGAATGAAATGATTTCATTGCCCAAAGATGAACACCATTTTCATAAATAAATCCCCCCATACTTTTGGGGTTAAATCCTTTAATAGATATATGCATTTGGCTAATTTAGTATGACTTGCACGAGGAGAAATAGTAATAAGTAGAAATTTTTCTTTCAAATCTTTATTAAGCACTATTTTAGAAGAATGAATGGCGAAACGAATCTAAACACCTTATTAAATAACATGAAACCAGTTTTAAATACAGGTAGTTATGTTTTTTGTACAGTTTCAAATAT
Source organism: Sphingobacteriia bacterium (assembly GCA_947452295.1). Classification (GTDB taxonomy): domain Bacteria; phylum Bacteroidota; class Bacteroidia; order Chitinophagales; family Chitinophagaceae; genus Sediminibacterium. The sequence goes on along the minus strand of CANGCK010000068.1, from coordinate 6,517 downwards.
GAACAAAATTGACCTAAATCAAATTGTTGGTTTATTTAAAGAGGAAGAAAGTATTACACTTATTTTATCTAAAGCATATGCGGATGAACTTGGTCTTGAATATTTTAACATGATGTCTTGGATCACATTGCAAGTTCACTCTTCCTTAGAAGCTGTTGGACTAACAGCAGCATTTTCTACAATTTTAGCAAAAAATAATATTTCTTGTAATGTTATTGCAGGATATTATCACGATCATATTTTTGTTTTAAAGGAAGATGCAGATAAAGCGATACATTTACTTTATAATATAAAATCGTAATTAGGTTCTCTCGATTCAATGTTACAATTATTTTTTATTGTTCTCGCAATTTAAGTTGCCTGATTGAATTACTTTACTATTTCTATTTTTCATTTATTGATAAGAGCATATCATAATTACCGCCTTCATACTCGAAGTGCCCTATTAACTTAAATTTATTTTTCAAGTAAAATCTAACTGCAGGTATATTATAACACTTAACGCCTCCCCATAATAAAATAAAGTCAATATTTTTCTCTTTCAATATTGATTTAGTGAATTGAAGTAAATGGCTGCCAATACCGGTATGATGATATTTGTCTGCTACTGATGGAGCAAAACAACAGTACTTTCTGTCTTCATTTTTGATGGGTATATGATATGTAGACCATCTATCTATATCATAATCAAATATCCATAATTGAGTTACTGCATATCCGAGAATATTTTTTGTTGACTCGTCTTCAGCAATCACCGATACATAATCGTTATTTTCTAAAATATTCTTTGACAGATAATCCACTGAAAAATCATGCGGTGCAAATTTCTTTTTAGCAGCATCGGTTAGCTGTAAATAGTAGCTTGCTATATTTACGGCGTCCGACTTATTAGCGATTCTAATATGTATTGAATGGTTCAATCTTTGGTTTTGATAAAAGTACCAAAACTGTCTAATTATTTGAAATCAAAAGCGATTTAAAACATGCTTCCTCAATTCCGTTAATCACCTCCACTAAGTTCTATTCTCCCCTTTACAGTGCAAAAGTTGGTTCGGAACTTACCCCAAATAAAAAAAAGTCTATGCATCTAACAGCATAAACCCTCGATAATATTGCCTTTCGGCGGTGGGCTCATCAGTGGGATGATCCAGACCCGCTGATTAGGAGGGTTTCGGGTGGTATTCCATACCTTTTATTGATAATCAATAGAATATAAGATTCTGAGTATACAGCATTTCTCTTATTTCACACCTATTAACCCGTTTTTGGTGAAAACCTGGCCTAGAACCTGGCCGGGATATTTGAGGCCAATTCAATATAAAATCTTTATAGAATTGAGTTTACTTTTGTTTAATACTTTAATCATTGAAAATACTTGGTTTACATACGATACCTAAAAAGACACAATCCATAATAAGCGTTCTGTCGGTTTTACTTATATCTCTACTTTGTTTTTTCACTGTAAATTTAATTGGGTATCAGGTGACTGCTCTTATATTATTGTTGGTAGTTTCTGTTTTGGCAATGTTATTTGATATTACCCCTGTTTTATTAGCGGCTTGTTTAAGTGCCATTATTTGGAATTTCTTTTTTATCCCCCCAATATATACTTTTCATATTGCTAAGGCGGAAGATGCTTTTTTGTTTCTTATGTATTTTGTGGTTGCTCTGGTAAATGCAATTTTAACTTTTAAAATAAGAGGGACTGAAAAGAAAGTTAGGGATAAGGAAGAAAAGGAAAATACAATTAAATTATATAATACATTATTGAATTCATTATCTCATGAATTAAAAACGCCCATTGCTACTATTATTGGTGCTGTTGATACCTTAAAGGATAATTCAACTATCAACGAAGCTAATAAAACGGAATTAATCACTCAAATAGGTATCGCAGGTCTAAGATTAAACAAAGAGGTAGAGAATTTATTAAGTATTAGCAGACTAGAATCGGGTGTTCTAAAGTTAAATTATGATTGGTGTGATTTAAATGAATTGGTGAATATTGTGATTAATAAATTAGAAGATGATTTAAAAGGCCATATAATTACATTTCAACAAAATGAACATATGCCATTGGTTAAATTAGATAGTCTTTTAATTCAACACGCTATTTATAATCTAATTCATAATGCTATTCAATATACCCCCAATGGGACAGTTATAAACATCCACTTTCATATGGATCAGGAAGATTGTATCATATCTATTAATGATAATGGTCAAGGGGTTCCAGAAAATGAACAGGTTAAGGTATTTGGTATGTTTTATAGACTATCAATGCATAAAACAGGTGGGTCCGGACTAGGTTTATCTATTGTGAAAGGTTTTATTGAAGCACATAAAGGAACAATAAAATTAATTTCTGAAGACGGGAATGGAGCTGAATTTGTAATCAAAATCCCTGTGGAAACTTCTTATTTAAATAAAATAAACAATGAATAAAGAGGAGATATTAATAATTGATGACGAACCTCAGATTAGAAAATTACTAGAAATTAATTTAGAGAGTAATGGATACAAAGTTACACAAGCTAATGATGCATTTATGGGAATTAAATTAGCGGCAAGTCATCCTCCAGATTTAATTTTATTGGATATTGGATTACCTGACAAGAATGGGCTAGACGTTTTAAAAGAGTTAAGAACCTGGTTTAATCATTCTATTATTATTTTATCTGTGATTGATGACGAGGAAAGCATTGTCCATGCATTAGATAACGGTGCAAGTGATTATGTAACAAAGCCATTTAGGTCAAATGAATTATTGGCGAGAATAAGAGCTTGTTTAATTAGAAATAAATCCATCGAACAGCATACGATACTTACATTCGATAATATACAAATTGATTTAGTTGCTCGAATCGTAAAGAATAATGATGAAATAATAAAATTAACATCTACTGAATATAAATTATTAATACTATTTGCACAAAATGATGGAAGGGTTTTAACGCATCAATTTATTTTAAAAGAAATTTGGGGGATTGGTTATCAAAACGACACTCAATACTTAAGGGTCTTTGTAGGAACGTTAAGAAAGAAAATAGAACGAAATCCCAATAAGCCACTACATATTATTACTGAAAGTGGTGTAGGATATAGGTTCAACTAGTTTCTTTATATATTATTTATATTCTGAAGTCTTTATTTATAAAATACACTTAAAGTTATTGCCATTTTTGATGTCTAATTAAAAGACAAATGGATAACAAACACCTTCCAAACAAAGTAACTGTAGCATCATTATTAGTAGCATTGGGAATTATCTATGGAGATATTGGAACCAGCCCATTATATGCTTTAAGAGCTGTTATAGGTTCAAGAGAAATTACTCAACAGTTGGTTTACGGAGGTGTTTCGTGTATATTTTGGACCTTGGTTTTTCAAACAACTATAAAATACATCTGGTTAACCTTAAGGGCAGATAACCAAGGGGAAGGTGGTGTATTTTCTCTTTACTCTTTAGTAAAAAGATATGGGAAGAAATTAGTCATTCCGACCATTTTAGGTGCCACAACATTATTGGCAGATGGCATAATTACACCTCCTATCTCAGTTGCATCTGCTATTGAGGGTTTGAATATGGTGAAAGGTCTTGAAAATGTGATTGTTCCTGGAAATACAATCACAATAGGGATTGTTGTTGCTATTTTATCAGTTTTATTTTTCTTTCAGCGATTTGGTACAGAAATTATAGGTAAGGCGTTTGGGCCTATTATGACAGTATGGTTTACCATGTTAATGATAGTAGGATTATATAATATAACCTTACATGCTGATATTCTAACAGCTTTAAATCCTTACAATGCTTATGACTTATTAGTACATTATCCTCATGGATTTTGGTTATTAGGTGCAGTGTTCTTGTGTACAACAGGTGCAGAGGCATTGTATTCTGATCTTGGACATTGCGGTATTAAAAACATACGAATTACATGGTCATTCGTTAAATTTAGTTTAGTAGTTTGTTATTTGGGACAGGCTTCTTGGTTGATGCATCAAGGTCAAGCATTCCTAGTTGGAAGAAATCCATTTTTTGAAATTATCCCTCATTGGTTCTTAGTGCCTAGTATTATTATTGCTACACTAGCAACTATAATTGCTTCTCAAGCATTAATAAGTGGAAGTTTTACATTGATAAATGAGGCAATAAGTCTTAATTTCTGGCCAAGGGTTACAGTAAGACAACCATCTGATATAAAAGGTCAAATATATATTCCAAGTGTAAATACCCTTCTATGGTTTGGCTGCATATTGATGATATTGTATTTTAAGGAAAGTGGACATATGGAAGCTGCATATGGTTTTTCAATTACAGTAACCATGCTAATGACTACATTGCTTATGTGTTATTTTTTATTTTACAGGCTACATTGGAATAAGTTATATGTAATGCTATTCGCTATATTATTTGGATCAATTGAATTATCCTTCTTTATTGCCAATGTTGCTAAAATTAAAGAAAGATGGATGTTCTTGTTTTTTGAATTGTTTATATTCTTAATCATGTATATATGGTATTATGCAAGAAAAATACAGAATAGGTTTGTAAAATTTGTTGATATTGGAAAGTATGTTGCTCAATTAATTGAATTAAGTCAAGATGATGAAATTCCGAAATTTTCAACGCACTTGATTTATTTAACTAAAGCAAATACGCGCAATCAAATCGAAGAAAAAATCATTAAATCTATTTTTGCTAAAAAACCAAAAAGAGCAGATGTGTATTGGTTTTTACATATTAATAGAACCGAAGAGCCATTTACCATGAACTATGATGTCTCAGAATTAGTTGATGACAAAGTGATTAAGGTAAATATTAATATTGGGTTTAGAATACAACCAAAAACTGAAATTTATTTTAAACGCATTGTTCAAGAGTTGGTAGCTAACCAAGAACTAAATCTACACATTAGACCAGATGGAAGTACAAAATACAATGCAGAACCAGACTTTAAATTTGTAGTCATTGAAAAGTTCTTGTCAATAGAAAATGAGTTTGCATTAAGGGATGGTCTTTTATTACAAGGCTACTTTAAATTGAAACATTTAGGTCAAAGCGATGCAAAGGCATTTGGCTTGGAAAAAAGTGACATAGTAATTGAGGAGTATCCAATGATTGTTTCACCTTATAGTAAATTAAGTTTAGAAAGAATTAAACATTCATAGTATTTTTAAATATGCGATTTACCACATTATTTATTTTATTCTTTGTTTCACTTAATTCATTTGCACAAATGGATTCCTTAAGGTCATTTAAAGTCAGCGCTTATGTTGAATCTTATTATAGTCATGATTTTGCTGATCCGCTTAACAATGAAAAGCCCGACTATAACTACAATTACAAAAAACACAATCAGCCTAATATCAATTTAGCTTTCGTAAAAGCAAACTATCAATCTAAACGACTAAGGTCAAATCTGGCATTGATGACAGGTAATTACGCCATGTATAACTTAAGTTCAGAACCCAATTGGGCAAAGCCTTTATTGGAAGCTAATGTTGGATATAAGCCATTTGAAAAACATGACTTTTGGATAGATGCCGGTGTAATGCCATCTCATATTGGTTTTGAAAGTGCAATTGGTGGTGATTGCTTGAATTTGACAAGGAGTATATTAGCAGAAAACTCTCCTTACTACGAGTCGGGAATCAAATTCAATTATACCAATAAAAAACAAGATCTATACGTTGCATTTCATGTACTAAATGGTTGGCAGAAAATTGCCATTCCTAAAGGGGATGAAAATCCTAGTGTTGGGGTTCAGGTCAATTACAAACCAACAAGTAGCCTAACGCTTAATTACAGTAATTTCGTTGGCAATATCAAAGTAGATAGTTTAAATGCATGCAGAATATTTCATAATCTTTATGCGATTTATGATGCGTCTTCCAAACTTTCATTCATATTTGGTTTTGATATAGGGACTCAAAAAAGAGCAGGCACTAAAACTGCTATTTGGTACACGCCCGTTATTATTTCAAAAATTAATTTGACTAAAAAAAGTAAAATTGCTGGGAGATTAGAATTTTATAGTGATCAACAACAAGCCATTATCACCACTTCAACACCAAATGGGTATCAAACATTAGGCGCTTCTATCAATTACGATTATCAAATCTCTCCAAAAGTGGTTTGGCGTAGTGAATTGAAAAAGTATCATTCAAAGGATGCCATATTCAGATACGCTGAAAGTAGTAATCAGAATACTACGGCTACAATGGCTTTGATTGTAAAATTATAATGCTGTTCTGATGTTTAAACATACCTTAAGCTCCAATTTGTGGTGCAATCCCTAGCTAGGAACATAGCCGGGATGTAGAATTGAAATCAGGCTTAGTTTTAATAATATTGCAAGATTAAGTATTTATATAAACTAGAATTACAAAATGAGTAAAACAATTTTAATAACGGGAACAAGTCAGGGCATTGGACATGCATTAACTAAATTATTACTAATTAAGGGGTATAACGTTATTGGCACTAATACAACAGGTATCGATAATATAAATG
>CANGCK010000067.1 GCA_947452295.1 Sphingobacteriia bacterium | reverse complement strand
TGGAACAAAACGACTATTTATTTTTTGTAACGCCTTCATACTATTTTATATTATTTCAAATAATTTTTTACTGGTTAATGTTTTACAACAATTCTCTCACATCTGTTACTACCCCTGTAAGTGCTGCTGCTGCAGCAGTTAATGGACTTGCCAATAATGTACGTGCACCTGCACCCTGGCGTCCTTCAAAGTTTCTATTGCTGGTACTGATGCAGTATTCGCCCGCAGGAATTTTATCTTCATTCATGCCTAAACAAGCGCTACAGCCTGCCTGACGAATTTGAAATCCTGCTTCTGCAAAAATTCTATCAAGTCCTTCTGCATTTACTTGCTTAGCTACTTGCTGTGAGCCGGGTACTATCATAACCTGCACTTTGTCGCTTTTCTTTTTGCCTTTTACTAAAGCAGCTACTTCACGTAAATCTTCAATTCTTGAGTTGGTGCAACTTCCAATAAATACATGCTGAATGGGCATACCAATCAACGATTGACCAGTTTCTAATCCCATGTATTGCAATGCCTTTTCAATTGTTTTCTTTTCACCTTCGTCGGTAATTGATTGTACAACAGGTATATGTCCGTTCACAGCAATGCCTAAACCTGGATTTGTTCCATAAGTAATCATCGGTTGAATGTCGGCAGCGTTGATGTTAATTTCCATATCAAACTTCGCATCTGCATCAGTAAACAATTGCTCCCAAGTGGCTTTCTTTTTGTCCCACTCTGCGCCCTTTGGTGCATAAGCCCTGCCCTTCATATAACTGTATGTAATTTCATCGGGTGCTATCATTCCGCCACGTGCTCCCATTTCAATACTCATGTTACAAATAGTCATTCTTGCTTCCATAGACAATGCACTAATTGTACTTCCTGCATATTCCACAAAATAGCCAGTTGCGCCACTTGCAGAGATTTTTGCGATGATGTATAGAATAATATCTTTAGATACAACACCCTTATTCAATTCGCCTTCTATATTAATGCGCATTGTTTTGGGCTTGGTTTGTAATACACATTGAGAGGCAAATACCATTTCTACTTCACTGGTACCTATACCAAAAGCAATAGTACCAAATGCACCATGTGTAGATGTGTGACTGTCGCCACAAACTATTGTCATACCCGGTTGAGTAATTCCCAACTCCGGCCCAATTACGTGCACAATTCCCTGGTAAGGATGTCCTAAGCCATATAATTCAACACCATGCTTATCGCAGTTGTTAATCAGCTGCTCCACCTGCATTCTGGAAAGCTCATCTTTAATAGGTAAGTGCTGATTTAAAGTAGGTACATTGTGGTCGGCAGTTGCAACTGTTTGCTTCGGACGAAACAATTGTACCCCACGCTGCTCGATGCCTTTAAAAGCTTGCGGACTAGTTACTTCATGAATAAAATGATTGTCGATGTATACTACAGAAGGACCGTCTTGTATTTTTTCTACAACATGTTTGTCCCAAATCTTGTCAAATAATGTTTTTCCCATTTGTATTGTTGAATTTTAGAGACGCCAGCATGGCCTCTCTACGTTTTTAATTATTTTCCGGTGTATGCGCATCACCTAACTTTTGTAAATCGGCATCAGCAACTTCCTTCAAACCATCTGCAACTTCCAAAAATTTAGGATACAACACATCTATATCATTTCTGGAAAAACTATAGCCCAACTTCTGAAAGCGATATGCCAAAGCACTTCTACCACTGCGAGCTGTTAGCACAATTTTACTACCCTCTGCACCTACCTGCTCCGGATTAATGATTTCATAGGTTTGTGCATCTTTCAAAAATCCATCTTGGTGAATACCCGATGAATGGGAGAATGCATTGGCACCTACAATTGCCTTATTAGGCTGCACCGGCATACGCATTACATCAGATACTTCACGACTAATCGGGTTCAGCATTTGTGTTTTAATATTGGTATACAATCCACCCAAATCTTTTTTATGTTGTTCTATTACCATCACCACTTCTTCTAATGAAGTATTACCGGCGCGCTCTCCCAAACCATTTATGGTACACTCAATTTGTCGCGCACCATTCATTGCACCGGCAATAGAATTTGCAGTTGCCAATCCAAGATCATTGTGACAATGACAAGAAAGTATGGCTTTATCTACATTGGGTACATTGTTTATTAAATAAGCAATTTTTTCTCCATATTGGTGTGGAAGGCAGTAGCCCGTAGTATCGGGTATATTAACCACTGTTGCACCAGCACCAATAACCGCTTCTACTACACGCGCTAAAAATTCATTGTTGGTACGACCGGCATCTTCTGCAAAAAATTCTACATCGTCCGTAAAGTTTCTAGCCCATTTTACCGCCTGAATGGCACGCGCAATGATTTCATCTTGCGTAGCATTAAATTTAGATTTGATGTGGTAGTCGGATGTGCCAATACCTGTATGTATCCGTGGTCGCACAGCATGCTTTAGTGCTGCCCCAGCCACTTCAATGTCTTTTTGAACAGCTCTGGTTAATCCACATACCGTAGCATGCTTAATGACTTGCGCAATTTGACTAACCGATTCAAAATCGCCTGGACTAGAAATAGGAAAACCAGCCTCAATAATGTCTACGCCCAATTCTTCTAAACGAAGCGCTAAATTGAGCTTTTCTTTAGTGTTTAGCTTACAACCTGGCACTTGTTCCCCATCACGCAACGTGGTGTCGAAAATGTGTATTTTTTGATCCATCAATCTTTTTTTTAATGTCTTTAGATGAAAAAACAGGCTTAAATGTTGCAATTGATTGCCCGAATTAGCAACTTTACAGCCTGTTAAATTCGAATATAGAATATTGTATCTTCGAATATAAATTAAAATCAATTCGATTTTACACTCTGTAAACGGCCCTTTTTTCACTAAAACCCTTTACAGGATTGAATTTAGCAACAAACAAATTACGATGCCCAACCGCCATACAGATGCCCTTTTTCAACTAATTCAATCGATGGAAAGGGCAGAAAAACGCAATTTTAAGCTGTACATGACCCGAAACTCTTCTACGGGCGATTTAAAAGTAATACAGCTATTTGATGCACTCGATAAAATGAATTTGTACGATGAATCGTTACTCTTAAAGAAAACACCCTCCATTCAAAAACAACAATTATCTAATTTAAAAGGTCATTTATACCACGAAATATTAGCCAGCATTCGACTGCTCAAACAAAGTGAAAATATTGATCTTCAATTGCATGAACAACTTGATTTTGCCCGGATTCTTTACAACAAAGGATTGTATTTACAGAGTTTAAAGACGCTCGACAAAGTAAAAGAACTAGCAAAAGCCCATAACCAAGTTACATACATACAACAAGTACTCTTTTTAGAGAAAAAAATTGAAGGCTTACACATCACCCGAAGCATGCAAAATAGGGCTGAATTGCTTTGCAATGAAGTAGATGAAACCAATGTTCGACTAGGTGTAATTAGTACCCTCTCTAACTTGTCACTGCTTTTATATGGTTGGTATATTAAACATGGTCATGCCCGTAATGAAGAAGATAAAATTGCCGTAGATGCTTATTTTAAAAACCCCGTTTTTAATGAATGTAACCACTATAAAGGATTTTATGAACGCCTTTACCTTTATCAATGCTACTGCTGGTATGCCTTTATTATGCAAGATTTTTTATTGTACTACCGTTATACACAAAAGTGGGTTGATTTATTTCATTCAGACAAAAAAATGATTGAAGTAGAAACGGCGCACTATATTAAGGGTGTTCATAATTTAATGTCGGCGCATTTTGATTTGAGAAATTATACAAAGTTCGATGAAACCATTCACGATTTTGAACAGTTTATTCAAACACCCGTTGTACAAGAAAACAACAATAACCTAATTCAAACATTTACCTACTTATATACTGCAAAGCTGAACAAACATTTTATGGAAGGCAGCTTTACTGAAGGATTGTACCTCGTTCCTGAAATAGAAGAAAAATTATCTGCTTATGATTTGTTTCTAGACCGTCACAGAATATTGGTTTTTTATTATAAAATTGCATCACTTTATTTTGGCAGTGGTAACTATGCAAAGTGCATTGATTACCTCAATAAAATTATTCATTTAAAAATAGATTTAAGAACCGATATACAATGCTATGCACGTTTGCTGCATTTGATTGCGCATTATGAATTAGGGAATTTTGACATTTTAGAATACCTACTAAAATCGGTTTACCGCTTTATGTCTAAGATGCAAAACTTAAGTACCGCAGAAGAAGCTGTATTTAGTTTTTTAAGAAAATCATTCAGCTCTTCTTCAGAAAAAGTAAAACCTTTGTTCGAAGATTTATTGCAAAAATTAACTTCTTTGGCCGACCAGCCGCTCGAAAACAGGGCTTTTATGTACTTAGACATTGTTTCTTGGCTTCAAAGTAAAATAGAAGGAAAATTGGTACAACAAGTTATTCATGAAAAATATATGGCTGGAAAAAAACGAGAATAACTACCAATGCATAATTGCATAATTTCCTGCTGATTATCTCATCATTGCCAATAAAATATTTACTCAAATTGGTTAAATATTTTATCAATCTTAAATCAACATCTGCCTATTTTATTATTTTTATATTTAATAAATAAACTATATTTTTACTGTGAATCCAGTTGATAAATATATTATCAATCCAAATAATTTTATGAATAGCCCATATGGGCTATTTTTTTTTGGATATGTTTTTTTGACAACTGGATTAATACAATCAATTGTTAACTGCTTATAATTAACACCTCCCATTATGAAAGCTAAAAATCAATTGTTTTTGCTCATAGGCCTTATTGCCTATTCAGCATTCGCAAATGCAACAATTATTAAGTCTTATACAAATCATCCTACAGCATCTACTCAAACAATAAGTGACACTTCCATAAAAGTATCTTACTTAAACAATGCGCAGAATAATAAAGCTAAAATGGCTTATTTCCTTAATGGACAGATGATCGACGAAACTGTTTTAAAAACATTAGACCCTACTATTATTGCCGATGTAAATGTAATTTCAGGTAACTATGAAATTGATAATATTACTTACCCTGGTAAAATTCAAATTTTTACTAAGGATGATTATACGCCCAAAATATCCTCTCTTAATCAAATAAAAAATAAATACACCAATCTTTCTAATGCACCAACTGTTTTTTTATTGGATAATGAAATTGTAAATATAGATTATGATCGCTTTTGGGTTGATGAAAATTACCTACTTGAAATTGTAGTAGAAAAAATAGAGAACCCTAAAGAAAATATCCTATTAAATGTGGTAAAATTATTTACAAAATCTATGGAGAATTTAAAGAAATTAAAAGAAGGGAAAACCAATGAAATCAATGATATTGGCATGAATAACTAATCCTTATTGCTTTACCAATCTATTAAAATACAAATATAAATTACTAAAGAAACCGGTATAGTTTAAATAAGTTTCCCAAAGTTCTCGATTGCTTGCTTGCAGTGCTAAAAAATCGTCGGCATGAATTGAATGATGAAAATCCATCAATATTGTCGACGTATTTTTTACCTCTTTTTCATCAACCCAAACCAGGTGTTTCTTCCAATTGATAAACTCTTCATAAGGCAATACACAATCTGTATCAACAAAAAGCGGGATACGCCCTGCCGATAATATTTGGTACAACCGAAACGAATAATTGCCATGCCCGCTTACCGCTAAACTATATTGATTGTTCAATATATTTTCTTCAAACAGCCGATTGCTGTCTTTATTTTCAATATCCAGTGGAGTTGTTATAGTAATATCTGAAATGATTGTTGGATTATTTAAGCAAGATTGTATAGCAAATCTCCGTGCAATATACCCTCGGTTATAATACATTGCTACCGATTGATTAATGTGGAGTTGCTGCATTGTTTCATTAAAAGCCAATCGCAATTTTGCCGATATAGGTAGTTTTAAGGGCGCTGATTGCCCTCTAAACCCTACCGATGGTTGTTTCATTTTGGGGATGGGATTAAACGGCTGATTGATTAATAAGTCGCTTACAATAGCAGGCATACCAAATTCAAACTCGCTCCGGTCTTTTTTATACAAAGAGGTTCTAAATACTACCACATTAGGAAGTGTTATTTTATAAGAAGGGTCTCTATAAAAAATAAGTACCAATGGTTTATTGTATTGCCGCGCAAACCCACTCATCAAAGCCAATTTTTCTTTGGCCACTGTAACTTCTTCAGGCAATACATTGTATTTAAGGTATTCCGCCGCCGTATAATCTACCAATACTTCATAAAATACAGGAAATACAAAAAGCTGCGCTTTCGCTGGGTCTTCAGTTAATTTAGCATACCCTGCCATACAGTTTTCGATGCCATGTGCATTAAAAACCTTCGGATAATCTCCTCCTGTATAAACTGAAAACATGCGTACTGTATTGATTTGCTATTGAATTTTGAACTGCAATTTATACCAATTTTCAACAATGTATTTTTAAAATTGAGTGGTATTGAGGGTCTTTAACTCATTTCTCTACCCATAAAATCAAACTATTTTAAAGAAATAACACAAAAAATTCTCCCGACATCGTATTTTCGCGCAATTCTCAAAGCGCATGAACCCTACACTCAACTCCAACGAATCGATCCCTTCTTCTAGGAAAAAAATTATTGTTTTAGGCAGTGGGCCTAATAGAATTGGGCAGGGTATTGAATTTGACTACTGCTGCGTACATGGTTTATTGGCCATTAAAGATTGTGGGTTTGAAGCCATTATGGTGAATTGTAACCCCGAAACGGTATCAACCGATTTTGACATGGCCGACAAACTATACTTCGAACCAGTTTTTTGGGAACATTTATGGGAAATTATTGAATTAGAACAACCTTATGGAGTAATTGTACAATTAGGCGGACAAACTGCCCTTAAATTGGCTAAAAAATTACACGAAAAAGGCGTTAAAATTATAGGAACCAGCTTCGACAATATGGATATCGCCGAAGACAGAGGTCGTTTTAGTGATTTATTAAAAGAATTAAACATTCCTTACCCCGAATATGGTACAGCTTATAATGCCGATGAAGCCATAGAAGTAGCCAATAAAGTTGGATATCCAGTATTAGTTAGGCCCAGCTATGTAATTGGTGGACAAAGAATGCGCATTGTGATTAATGATGAAGATGTTGAACGTGCAGTAATTAGTTTATTAAAACATATTCCAGGTAATAAAATATTAATAGACCATTTTTTAGACAGATGCCAGGAAGCAGAAGTAGATGCCATTTATGATGGAGAAACATTTCATATAATGGGCGTAATGGAACATATTGAACCAGCCGGCATTCATAGTGGTGATAGTAATGCGGTATTACCTGCATTTAATTTAAGTCCATTAGTTGTAGAAACTATGGAGTTTTATGCTGAAAAAATTGCGAAAGCATTGAATATTCGCGGACTCATTAATATTCAATTTGCTATTAAGAACGATAAAGTATTTGTAATTGAAGCAAACCCTCGCGCCTCTCGTACTACTCCATTTATAGCCAAAGCTTATCAAATTCCGTATTTAAACATTGCTACCAAAGTAATGCTGGGTGAAGCTAAATTAACAGATTTTACAATGGAGAAAAAGCTTGATGGTTATGCTATTAAAGAACCGGTTTTTAGCTTTGATAAATTCCCTGGCGTAAATAAAGAATTGGGGCCCGAAATGAAAAGTACCGGCGAAGCCATTCGCTTTATTAAAGATTTAAGAGATCCTTACTTCCGCACCTTGTATAAAGAACGCAGCATGAATTTAAGTAAATAGGTATTTATACCTGTTTTTTGCTGTTTTTTCACGGTGCCCATTTTTTCGTGTTGTTTTTGTTTTAGGTTGAACCTTAAAATTGCACAATTCAACAATTGATTGTCGATTGTATTGATTAAAGTGCAAACTCATTATGGTTAAAATCTTTAAACAGCACCTCCATGCAAATGGTTTTCAACCCCCTACCTTGGTATAAAAATCCGTTTATACGCATTACCCTCGCACTTATAAGCGGTATTGTTATCGCGCAATATTTTCCGCTCCCTACCTGGTTAGTACTCGCATGCACTTCCATTGCTGTGTTGGTCTTTATTGGATTTTCTTTTTTGTCAACTGTGCAAAAATTTGCTTGGCAATGGCTGGCAGGCGCTTCTATTCATTGCATTTTTATAGGATTGGGCTTTGGTATTATGTACCAACATATATCTACGCAGTTGATACGCCCCAATAAACCTTATACCATAACGATTGAAGACCCATTAACACCTGCCAATAAATCGTTGAAAACTATTGGGAGTAGTGCTTTTGGGAACATATTGGTGTATTTTCGAAAAGATGCTGCAGCCCTACAAATTCAGCCGGGCCATCAATTGCTGGTGTTCCAAATACCCGAAACTATTTCTGCCGCCGGCAACCCCGGTGGTTTTAATTTTAACAAGTATGCTGCTTCTCAACAATTGTATTGCCAGGTTTATCTGAAACAAAATGATTACCGCATATCCGGAAAAACAATTGTTCCTATTAGAAAGAGTTTCCTTACTCAACTTCAATCCTATATTTTATGGGTTTTGCAGCAATATATAGAAGGCGATAAAGAAAAAGGTGTAGCCGAAGCCCTATTGATTGGTTATAAAAATAACCTCAATAAAGAGTTGTTACAAGCATACAGCAGTACTGGCGTTGTTCACATCATTGCAATTAGCGGATTACACTTGGGTATGATTTATGGTCTACTATTGCTTTTATTTAAACCGCTGAAAAACAAACGCTACATTAAATGGCTGCAACCTATTTGTATTATTTCTGTACTTTGGATTTTTACATTTCTTACCGGTGCTGCCCCCTCTATACTCCGTTCGGCCATTATGTTTACTTTTATAGTGTTAGGCGAGCAGCAAAAAAGAACAGCCCCCATTTACAACAGTTTAGCAGCTTCTGCATTTTGCATTTTAATATTCAATCCGCTTCAACTTTGGGACATTGGGTTCCAATTATCATATGCTGCAGTAATAAGCATTGCAGCATTCTCTATCCCCATTACCAAATTACTATACGTTAAAAACAAATTACTCTATAGTTGTTGGCAACTTAGTGCTGTTACTATTGCTGCACAAATATGCACATTACCCTTGATGTTGTATTATTTTCACCAGTTTCCCAACCTCTTTGTTTTCAGCAATTTTATTGCCATACCATTATCAGGCATTATACTATATGCAGAAATTTTTTTACTGGCTGTTTCTCCCATCCCAATCATCGCTACAGTGGTAGGAAAAATTACTTCCTTCTTACTGCTGTTAATGAATACAATCATAGAAAACACAGCAAAAATACCTTTCGCTATTACCGAGTATATACAAATAAACTGCTTCCAAACTATATGTTTATATATAGTGATTGGTTGTATGACGATTGGCTTAATGAAAAAAATAAGGATATACATATATGCTGCTTTTGCCGTCATTTTTCTCATTCTAACCATTCAAACTATCAATAATATACAAGCAGCCTATCAACATAAATTAATGGTGTATTATATGCCTAAAAAATCTGCTATCGATATTTTTGAAGGCAGATCTCACCGCTTTATTGGTGATCCCTCCATTTATCATCAACCATTGTTGATAAAAATTTATATCGATCCCACCAGAACGTTGTTCAGGGCAGCCAATACCTCCCCTCAAACTAAAACCATTATTCGGCCCCCATTTATTTTAAGTGCCCATAAGAAAATTCTGGTAATCAATCCCACCCTGAATTTAAACAATATGAATGGAGTTTATTCGGTTGATGTGGTAATTATTTCGGGTAACCCTTCCATCACTATTCATCAACTGTTACAAGTTGTTACCTTCCAAACAATTGTTTTTGATTGCAGTAATCCGCTGTGGAAAATAGAGCAATGGAAAAAAGAATCAAACGACTTAAATTTGCACCATCATTCCATACCCCATTTGGGTGCTTTTGAAATGAATCTCTAATCGATTACCGCCATTTAACGGCCATTAGGCCACTAATACTTTGTAATGCAAAAGAAAATACAATCTGCGCTTATTTCTGTCTTTTATAAAGACGGCCTAGAACCTATTGCCCGCCAATTGCAACAATTGGGTATTACCATTTACTCTACCGGGGGCACACAAAAATTTTTAGAAGATTTAGGGGTTACCTGTGTGCCGGTAGAAAGTTTAACTACCTATCCCTCTATTTTAGGAGGAAGAGTTAAGACCTTGCATCCTGCTGTATTTGGAGGTATTTTAGGCAGAAGATATGAAGCACAGGATTTAGCGGAGATGAAGGAATATAATATTCCTGAAATTGATTTGGTGATTGTAGACCTCTACCCATTCGAAGAAACCTTAAAAACTACTTCTGAAGAAAAAGCCATCATCGAAAAGATTGATATTGGCGGACCATCAATGATCAGGGCAGCTGCAAAAAATTTTCGCGACATTACTGTTATTGCCGCCAAAGATGATTATGCCGCGCTAGAAAATTTATTGGTTACGCAAAAAGGAGTACTCTCGCTGGAACAGCGCAAAGCATTTGCTGCCAAAGCTTTTGAGGTTGTAATGCATTACGATATTGCCATCAGCAATTACTTTAATCCACCGACTCAACATATATTACGCTATGGCGAAAATCCACATCAACAAGCTACTTTCAAAGGCAATTTATCGGAAATATTTACACAACTAAACGGCAAAGAATTATCGTACAATAACTTAGTAGATGTTGATGCTGCCGTTCAATTAATCAGCGACTTCAGCACTACTAAAGAAGCTGTTTTTGGCATCATTAAGCATACCAATGTTTGTGGGGTTGCAGCACGTTCATCTGTTAAAGAAAGCTGGGATGCTGCTTTAGCCGGCGATCCGGAAAGCGCATTTGGCGGCGTATTGGTTTGTAACCAATCTATTGATGCAACAACTGCTCAGGCTATTAATGAATTATTTTTTGAAGTACTTATTGCACCCGCTTTTAATGAAGATGCATTAAAAGTTTTAAAGAGTAAGAAAAATAGAATTTTATTGCAACTAACCAATAAAGATTTTAAAACTCACCAACAGGTTAAAAGTATTTTAAATGGCTCGTTGGAACAAGATGCAGACAACAGCAATTTTGAAAAATGGGAAGAAGTAGGCGGAAGAACTTGTACCGATTCAGAAAAAGCTAATTTAATTTTTGCAAATATTGTTTGTAAACATTTAAAAAGCAATGCCATTGCATTAATTAAAAACATGCAACTGGTTGGCAAAGGCTGCGGACAAACCAGCAGAATTGATGCGTTGCGCCATGCCATTGAAAAAGCCCGTCAATTTAATTTCGATTTGAAAGATGCTGTTTTAGCTTCTGATGCATTTTTTCCTTTTAACGACTGTGTGCAAATTGCCCATACCGCAGGAATTACGTGCTTTATTCAACCCGGTGGTTCGGTAAGAGACAAAGACAGCATTGAGTATTGTGTAGAACATCAATTAGCAATGGTAATGACGGGTACCCGACATTTTAAACATTAAATGTTACAATCAACTTGACCAGCAAACAAAAAGCATATATCGCCTTAAGTGTTACCAGTATTGTATGGGGCACTAGTTGGATTGCCAGCAGACTTGCAGTTCAAAAAGTACCCGCATTTCAGGTGTCTTCTATTAGACAATTTATAGCTGGCGCCCTTTTTACCGGTTTCTTTTTAATAAAAGGTTACAAACTCCCCAACTTAAAACAATTAAAATGGTTGGTAGGAATGTCGGTATTGTTGTTTGTATCGGCCAACGGATTGGCTACTGTTGGTGTAAAATACATATCGAGCGGATTAGCCGCTTTAATTGCAGCCCTTTATCCTTTGAGTGTGGTGGTAATTGAACGCATCTTTTTTAAAAACACTAAAATAACATTGCTTACTTTTATAGGAATTATATTGGGACTAGCGGGTATTGCAATAGTGTTTTATGAAAATGCCTTTCACAACCATCAAGAAGGATATTGGATTGGCATTACCGTATCGTTAATTGCCATGTTAAGCTGGAGTGTGGGCACCATTTTTATTGCGCGTAAGCAAATAAATATGAACCCCTATTATTCCACCGGCTGGCAAATGCTAATTGGAGCAGTGTTTTTATTGCTGTTGTCGGCAGCTACAGGCAATACCATACCTGTTTCTAGCATCCCCACTCAAACTTGGCTTGCTATTACCTATTTGGTTGCTATGGGCTCTATACTAGCTTATGTGGCATTTATATATACCATGAAACATTTGGAAGCTTCTATTGCAGCATTATATGCTTACATTAATCCTATAGTAGCTATTTTAATAGGATCGGTAATTATCAATGAAACTATTACACTAAAAATTATTATCGGGTCTGTTATCACATTAATAGGTGTTTATATTGTAAACCTCAGTTTACGCAAACAAAAGAAAGCATTGGTAGAACCGATTGAATAAATTCAAAAAAAATATTGTTACAGTTGAATGTAAAACCCTGAATAATATGCGTTGTTCAGGGTTTTATTTTTGACTTTTTCCTTTTGACTTTTTAATGAATAAGTGTTGAAATAGAAAACTCTAATCCTTGCGTAGATATTGAATAAATAGATGTTACTGATTTTGCTAAATTATATCCTACACCTATTACTATTGATTTTTTACGACTGCGTTCAAACATACAACGAATACCTGGCTGCCAATTAATTAAGTGACTTTTGGGTTCGTTTTTGATAGCCAAAAATGAACCTGTATAGGCTACATATGGATTTAGAGAGATCGGCTTTTTATTGCTACTATTTATTTGGAAGCGTTTTTCAAGTCCCAATGTGGCACTGTTGCTAGCCACACCACCCAGCCCAAAATTGTATCCTAATGCAAAATTGAAAAATACATTTTTTCTCAAAGCAAAATAACTGGTAATATATGCATTATATGCAGCGGGTTGTAATACATTATTAAGCTGTAATAACTGTGTATTGATTTGTATACCCAATCCAAATTGAAATTTCTTACTACTTAAATAATCATTCATTTTTAGATTGCTTCTAGCCCTTTCATTCTTGGTAGTATCCATTGTAGGAGCTGCAATATCTGTAAGCGTATGTAAAGGATTGTCTGCCTTAAGCAGTTGTTGTTTTAGTTGATAAACAGATTCATCTGTATATTTTCCCACTTTTCTATTTTCATCTCCGTATTGCAGCACATCATTATAAGCAAAATCATTAGTTGATAGGCTGTCTTTATTGATGGCTAAAAACTCGTATAATTCTAATGCATTAATATTACTGTATTCCATTTGCTCTCTTGAAAAAGCAAGTTGCCATTGATGGTTGTTATACTGATAAGTTGCACTGATTTTTTTAACAGATGGAGGTATTAACCCAATTATAAAACCGTTGTTATGATAACTTATAGCGTCTATATTCACTAAAGCATAGGTTATACTATCAATTAGTATTGTTCCTTCATATCCTTTTTTTCGGGTAGATTCAAACCTTATTTTACGGGTTGTTCGATTATTGTGATTGAAGCAACCTTCATCATAAAAATTATATTTCATCAATTGATTGAGTGATAAAAAATCTGGTTGGTCGTATACTATATCCATCACAGAATGATAACCGCCCGTAACTGTATAATTGGTAGAAGTTTTACTTTTGCTGTTTTCTAAAAAAATTGGGTTATTGTGAACTACTTTAACCTGTTGTTGTTGATGGGGCATTTGATAACCAAACTGCTTTACTTGCACCAACGCCTTATCTTTATAAAAATAATTAGTATCGCCGGCAATATTGTACACTTGCTTAAACCCCCATATTATTGCAGGCTGAGTGCCGTAATTTTGCGGAATTTTTTTGATGGCTTTTTCTATGATTGGTCTTCCATTACCAGCAATAATTATTTCATTTAACAGTGTATATCGCGGAGCCAAATATATAATCAGGTTTTCCTTGGACATCTTATCCGCCAAGTTTTTATGAGTTATATACCCAATATGTTTTATGGTTATGTAATCATTTTGCTTTGTTTGAATACTAAACCGTCCCTGTCTATCAGATACTGTACCATTGGTGATAGATAAAGAAATAGACGCTCCAACTA